>NZ_JASHCQ010000015.1:0-43298 GCF_047464035.1 Streptococcus mitis | reverse complement strand
CGATGAAATCAAGCATTAGTAAAACCAGTGGAACTTACCCTGACACGGATTTCCACTGGTTTTTAGGATTTTTATCAGACTAACTTCCACTTCTACTAGCGGTGGAACTTAGTTTGCGAATTTACCTTTTATAAAATTTTAGTGAATTTTTAAGATATGATTTGACAAGACAAATCTTTTGGTGTAGAATCGTGTTATAAAATCTAACACAAAGGAGATTCCTTATGGCTTTAGTAGAATTTGAACACGTCGAAAAATATTACGGAGACTACCACGCACTCCGTGACATCAATCTCCGTTTTGAAAAAGGGCAAGTCGTTGTCCTACTCGGACCATCTGGTTCTGGGAAATCCACTCTTATCCGCACCATCAATGGTTTGGAGGCTGTTGACAAGGGAAGCCTTCTAGTCAATGGTCACCAAGTTGCTGGTGCCAGCCAGAAAGATTTGGTGCCCCTTCGCAAGGAAGTAGGCATGGTTTTCCAACATTTCAACCTCTATCCGCATAAAACAGTGTTAGAAAATGTAACACTAGCACCTATAAAAGTTTTAGGAATTGATAAAAAAGAAGCTGAAAAAACAGCTCAAAAATATCTGGAATTTGTAAATATGTGGGACAAGAAAGATTCATATCCAGCCATGCTTTCTGGTGGGCAAAAACAACGAATCGCCATTGCTCGTGGACTCGCTATGCATCCTGAACTCCTTCTCTTTGATGAACCAACATCTGCCCTTGACCCTGAAACCATCGGAGACGTTCTGGCAGTTATGCAAAAATTGGCCCACGATGGTATGAATATGATTGTCGTTACCCATGAAATGGGCTTTGCCCGTGAAGTTGCGGACCGCATCATCTTTATGGCTGACGGAGAAGTTTTGGTGGATACGACAGATGTTGATGACTTTTTCGACAATCCAAGCGAACCTCGTGCCCAACAATTCCTCAGCAAAATCATCAACCACGAAAGTGACAAAGTCAAATAAGGAGGCGCCTATGAAAAAGAAATTCTTTTTATCCGCATTATTGATTAGCCTTTTGGGCCTTGCTACTGCAAAACCAGTTCAGGCTGATACCAGTGTCGCAGACATCCAAAAGAGAGGCGAGCTAGTTGTTGGTGTGAAACAGGACGTTCCCAATTTCGGTTATAAGAATCCTAAGACTGGGACCTATTCCGGTATCGAAACCGACTTGGCCAAAATGGTAGCTGATGAGCTCAAGGTCAAAGTTCGCTACGTGCCTGTTACCGCGCAAACTCGTGGCCCCCTTCTAGACAATGAGCAGGTCGATATGGATATCGCAACCTTTACTATCACGGATGAACGCAAAAAACTCTACAACTTCACCAGCCCTTACTACACAGATGCCTCTGGCTTTTTGGTCAATAAATCTGCCAAAATCAAAAGCATCGAGGACCTAAACGGCAAAACCATCGGAGTTGCCCAAGGTTCCATTACTCAACGTCTGATTACCGAACTGGGTAAAAAGAAAGGCTTGACCTTTAAATTCGTCGAACTTGGTTCCTACCCAGAATTGATTACTTCCCTACATGCTCACCGTATTGATGCCTTTTCCGTTGACCGCTCGATTCTGTCTGGCTACATCAGCAAACGCACAGTACTGCTAGATGATAGTTTCAAGCCATCTGACTACGGTATCGTCACCAAGAAATCAAATACCGAACTCAACGACTATCTTGATAACTTGGTCACCAAATGGAGCAAGGATGGCAGTTTGCAAAAACTTTATGACCGTTACAAGCTCAAACCATCTAGCCATACTGCAGATTAAGGAGGATACCCCATGACAGATTTATCATCTTGGACAGCCTATTTTCAGAATTTTGGACAATTTTTCAATGGTTTCCTCTTCACTCTTGCCCTAGCTATCGGATCCTTTATCCTAGCCATGGTTTTGGGCATCTTCTTCGGAGCCATGTCAACCAGCAAACGTCCAATTTTGCGCATTTTGGCTCGCATATTTGTGGAATTTTACCAAAATACTCCCCTCTTGGTGCAGTTTGTTATCGTTTTTTATGGCCTACCTCTTATCAGTGACCACACCATCATGATTCCGATTTATTGGACAGCTGTTCTCTGCGTGGGACTCTATCACGGAGCCTATATCGCTGAGGTGATTCGCTCAGGTATTCAGTCGATTCCTAGCGGTCAGATGGAAGCCGCCTTGTCGCAAGGTTTTACCTATATCAGTGCCATGCGTCTGATTATCTTACCTCAGGCCTTCCGTATCATTCTTCCTCCTTTGACCAACCAAATCGTCAACCTCATCAAAAACACCTCCACCGTCGCTATCATCTCTGGAGTGGACTTGATGTTTGTGACCAAGTCTTGGTCAGCACTTAACGGAAACTACATTCCAGCATTTTTAGGAGCTGCCCTTCTCTACTTTTCTCTTTGCTTTCCTGTTGCCCAGTTTGGTCGCAAGATGGAGCAAGCCAACAAAAAAGCCTATTCCCTTTAGGAGGTTACTATGGAATCCATTTTAGAAGTTTTGACCCCAGATAACCTAGTCTTTATCTTTAAAGGATTTGGCTTGACCCTCTACATTTCTCTGATTGCCATCGTCCTCTCTACCCTTATCGGAACGGTGCTAGCCGTCATGAGAAATGGGAAAAATCCTGTCTTACGCATTATCTCCAGCATTTATATCGAGTTTGTGCGTAACGTTCCTAACCTCCTCTGGATTTTCACTATCTTTTTGGTGTTCAAAATGAAATCCACACCAGCAGGTATTACAGCCTTCACTCTCTTTACATCAGCTGCCCTAGCTGAGATCATCCGAGGCGGTCTCAATGCAGTGGACAAGGGACAGTATGAAGCAGGAATGTCGCAAGGATTTACCTCAGCCCAAATCCTCTATCACATCATTCTCCCACAAGCTATTCGTAAAATGCTGCCAGCCATCATTTCTCAGTTTGTAACCGTGATTAAGGATACCAGTCTTCTCTACTCTGTTATCGCCCTACAAGAGCTCTTTGGAGCCAGCCAAATTCTCATGGGCCGTTATTTCGAACCAGAGCAGGTCTTCAGTCTTTACATCCTGATTGCCCTCATCTACTTCAGCTTTAACCTAGCCATTTCTAGCCTGTCTCATATGCTAGCAAAACGTTGGCAACAAGCTGCAGAATAATACTCTTCGAAAATCTCTTCAAACCACGTCAGCTTCCATCTGCAACCTCAAAACAGTGTTTTGAGCAACCTGCGGCTAGCTTCCTAGTTTGCTCTTTGATTTTCATTGAGTATAAACAGCCACTCTCCAGTTCAATTGGAGAGTTTTTTGATGAGAGTAGATATTTATAGACCTCAATTTGACACCATACTTTTTCTATGATAAAATGTAACAAATTCGTTTACAACAAATCAAATCTTAATGAAATGGAATTTTCTATGAAATCACTCAAAGGAATACTCTTTATCATAGCTAGTTTTGTCTTGACTATTTTGACTTGGATGAACACTTCTCCCCAATTCATGATTCCAGGACTAGCTTTAACAAGCTTATCTCTAACTTTTGTCTTAGCCACTCGTCTCCCACTACTAGAAAGCTGGTTTCACGGTTTGGAGAAGGTCTATACTGTCCACAAATTCACAGCCTTTCTCTCTATCATCCTACTCATCTTTCATAACTTTAGTATGGGCGGTTTGTGGGGCTCTCGATTAGCTGCTCAGTTTGGCAACCTTGCCATCTATATCTTTGCCAGTATCATCCTTGTCGCCTATTTAGGCAAATACATCCAATACGAAGCTTGGCGATGGATTCACCGCCTGGTTTACCTAGCCTATATTTTCGGACTCTTTCATGTCTACATGATGATGGGCAATCGTCTCCTTACATTTAATCTTATAAGTTTTCTTGTTGGTAGCTATGCCCTTTTAGGCTTGCTAGCTGGTTTTTATATCATTTTTCTATATCAAAAGATTTCCTTCCCCTATCTAGGGAAAATTACCAATCTCAAACGCTTAAATCACGATACTAGAGAAATTCAAATCCATCTTAGCAGACCTTTCAACTATCAAGCAGGACAATTTGCCTTCCTAAAGATTTTCCAAGAAGGCTTTGAAAGTGCTCCGCATCCCTTTTCTATCTCAGGAGGTCATGGTCAAACTCTTTACTTTACTGTCAAAAATTCAGGCGACCATACCAAGAATATCTATGACAATCTTCAAGTCGGCAGCAAAGTAAGCGTAGATAGAGCTTACGGACACATGATCATAGAAGAAGGACGAGAAAATCAGGTTTGGATTGCTGGAGGTATTGGGATCACCCCCTTCATCTCTTACATCCGTGAACATCCTATTTTAGATAAACAGGTTCACTTCTACTATAGCTTCCGTGGAGAGGAAAATGCAGTTTACCTAGATTTGCTCCGTGACTATGCTCAGAAAAATCCTAATTTTGAACTCCATCTAATAGACAGTAGGAAAGACGGCTATCTTAATTTTGAACAAAAAGAAGTGCCCGAACATGCAACCGTCTATATGTGTGGTCCTCTTTCTATGATGAAGTCACTTGCCAAACAGATTAAGAAACAAAATCCAAAAACAGAGCTTATTTACGAAGGATTCAAGTTCAAATAACCACTCATACTCTCCTGGAAATTCCCAGGAGTTTTTTTCTACGCAATCTCAAAAAAACACTGCCAGATTTCTAGCAGTGTTTTGAGTTTCATTTATCTTAGTAGACTGTTTTTTCAGTTTCTACATCGAAGAAGTGTGCTTTGTTCAAGTCAAATCCAAGTTCCACAGTTGCACCAGCTTGCAAGTAGTCACGTGCATCAACCTTAGCAACGAATTCATCTTTACCAACTTGGCAGTATAGGTGAGATTCTGAACCAAGCAATTCTGATACAGAGATAGTTGCTTTGACAACTGATTCTGGGAATGTTTCAAGGAAAGCAGGTTCTGCGTTCACGTCTTCTGGACGGATACCGAAGATCAATTCTTTACCTTCGTAACCTTTATCGCGAAGAACTTTCAAAGCACCTTCTGGAACTTTCAAGTTAAAGGCGTCACCAACGATGTGGTCACCGATCAATTTTACGTTGATGAAGTTCATAGCTGGGCTTCCGATGAATCCTGCTACGAATTTGTTAACTGGGTTTTTGTAAACTTCTTGAGGAGTACCGATTTGTTCAACACGTCCGATAGTACCAGTACCAGCAGGGTTTTTAGTAGCTGACATGATAACGATACGGTCTGCAAGTGTCATCGCTTCTGTTTGGTCGTGAGTTACGTAGATAGTTGTAGCTCCGATACGACGGTGGATTTTAGCGATTTCAGCACGCATGGATACACGAAGTTTCGCATCCAAGTTTGACAAAGGTTCGTCCATCAAGAATACTTTTGCATCACGGACGATCGCACGACCCATGGCAACACGTTGACGTTGACCACCTGAGAGGTCAGCTGGTTTACGATCCAAGAATTCTTTCAAACCAAGGATTGCAGCTGCTTCTTGCACACGTTTGTCGATGTCTTCTTTGCTGTATTTACGCAACTTCAAACCGAAAGCCATGTTATCGTATACAGTCATGTGTGGGTAAAGAGCGTAGTTTTGGAATACCATGGCGATGTCACGGTCTTTTGGAGCCACGTCGTTGACAACCACGCCATCGATAGATGCAGTACCTTCTGTGATATCTTCAAGACCAGCAATCATACGAAGAGTTGTTGATTTACCACATCCTGAAGGACCTACGAAAACGATAAATTCTTTGTCTTTGATGTCCAAGTTGAAGTCTTCAACTGAATAGTGTTCGCTGTTTGGATATTTTTTGTAAATATTTTTAAGATTCAATTCTACCATAAGGTGAACTCCTTTTGTCTTTTGATAGTTTTATTATAGATGAAAACGCTTTACATTTCTATGGCAAGATGACCAAAAAAATAAAAAAGTTCTGTGCAACTTGCACAAAACTTTATAAAATATCTGGTAAAATCAACTGATAACACAGGGTGAGATCTGTCAATTCCTTCAACTGAAGCCCTGTCAATTCTTCCCATTTATCAATCTTGTATTGGAGAGAATTGCGGTGCAGGTAGAGTTGCTGGGCTGTTTTTGTTAGGACAGCACTATTTTCCCAAAGAGAGAGAATGATTTCCTGAATCTGATCTTGATCCAAAATCATCTGGTGCAGGCATTCCTTGATTGCCTTCAAGTCCACGAGTCTTTCTCCCATACTCCAAAGATAGAGCTGAGAAAAAGTATGAACACCTTGATGACCCTGACGCCACCAAGTCTTAAACAAATCGCGCTCCGCTTTGATTAAGTCTGATAGGGCTTGATGGCCTGTCTGAGACCAAACCTGACCCAACATGATAGAGAGACGAAGTCCAAAGTCATACTCAACCGCTTCAATCGTATCACTTAAAATAGCTCGTACAGAAGTGTACTTATCTTGTTGAAGCACGAAAACATAATCCTGAGCTCCGACCTGAAGCACCGTCTGACAGTTAGGAAAAAGAGTCCGCATCATATCCAGCCAAGAAGCTAGATTTTCCTGTTGGAAATAGGAAAGATGGCAATACACCAGTTGAATCTTTTTAAAAGCTTGCGGTGCCTGTCCCTTCCCCTCAATCAGATAAGAATACCAAGGATTGAGCGAACGAGCCTGCTCCTGCTGGGTCAAAAGGGCAACTAACTGCTTTTCACGCTCACTGAGCCCAGCTTCCTCCAGCAAAATCCACTGCTGAGAAACTAAAGGAAGAGTTAAGTAACCCTCTTTCTCTACTGGTTGGTCTGAAATCTGAGCCTCAGGAAACCAGTCTTGTAGTTCTTTTGCCATCATGTCCTATCCCTCCACTTTTTGGATGCACCACGAAATCAAGCTCTCAAGACGTTCCAGATTTTCAGTCATATGGAGATAGCCCATCACTGCTTCAAAACCTGTGGACATACGGTAAGTCACTACATCAGCATTTTTAGCCTTGGTGTGACTATTGGTATTGCGACCACGTTTGTAGATTTCTTCTTCTTTTTCCGTTAGGACCTGCTCCTCCAACATGAGAGCAATCAGGCGTGCTTGAGCCTTAGCTGAAACATACTTGGTCGCTTCTTGATGGAGTTTATTGGGCTTGGTCATACCTTTGAGGATGAGGTGACGGCGAATATACATAGAATACACCGCATCTCCTTCAAAAGCTAGCGCAATCCCGTTAATGAGATTGACATCAATCACGTGTCCACCTCACTCCATCTTTGGTGTCAAGGAGCTTAATCCCTTGAGCAGCCAATTGGTCACGGATCTGGTCTGCTGTCGCAAAGTCACGATTGGCACGCGCTTCTTGACGTTTTTGAATCAAGACTTCAATCTCTGCATCCAAAACTTCCTCAACAAAGACAATCCCAAAGACTTCCAACATAGCCGCAAGAGCTTCCTTAACACTTTCATCATAGTTGCCAGAGTTAATCCATTTGGCCATTTCAAAAACAACTGTGATACCGTTGGCAGCGTTAAAATCTTCATCCATAGCTGCTACAAACTTATCTTTAAAGGTTTGTAACTCTTTGACATCCACTTTTCCTGTAAATGGTTGCTCATAAGTGTTCTTTAGATACTTGAGATTTGTCTCTGCATCACGCACTGCCTTTTCCGTAAAGTTGATAGGCTTACGGTAATGTTGTGTCGCAAAGAAGAAACGAAGCACTTGTCCATCAAGAGTTTTAAGGGCATCGTGCACTGTGATAAAGTTACCCAAGGACTTGGACATCTTGACATTATCGATGTTGACAAAGCCATTATGCATCCAGTAGTTAGCAAAGGTCTTACCTGTTTTGGCTTCTGACTGGGCAATTTCATTGGTATGATGAGGAAACTCTAGGTCAGCTCCACCACCGTGGATATCAATAGTATCGCCCAAAATCTCTGTTGACATGACCGAACACTCGATATGCCAGCCCGGACGACCAGGTCCCCAAGGACTATCCCAAGAAATCTCGCCTGATTTGGCAGATTTCCAGAGGGCAAAGTCCACAGGATTTTCCTTGCGAGCTGTTTCTTCATCGGTACGACCTGAAGCACCCAGCTCCAAATCTTCCAAGGTTTTATTAGCCAATTTGGCATAGTTGTGGGATTTTTCCACACGGAAGTAAACATCCCCTTGACTCTCATAGGCAAATTCTTTTTCAATCAAGTCTTCCACAAAACGGATGATGTCAGCCATAAACTCCACCACACGCGGATGGCGAGTCGCAGGTTTGACGCCCAAGGCTGTCACATCCTCACGAAAGGCAGCGATGTACTTGTCCGCAACCTCCTGAGGCGTGATGCCCTCTTCCTTGGCACGGTTGATAATCTTATCATCCACATCCGTAAAGTTGGAAATATAGGCAACCTCATAACCACGGTACTCAAAGTAACGTCGAATGGTATCAAAAGCTACCGTCGAACGAGCATTCCCCACGTGGATATAGTTGTACACGGTTGGCCCACAAACATACATCTTGACCTTACCGTCCTCAATCGGGACAAATTCTCGCAAATCACGATACATAGTGTCATAGATTTTAATCATAAATCATAGTCAGGAAAGCTAAAATCCAAGAACTGTTAGTTTCATCACTAAGAATTCAATTGAATTTCAGTCCGAATATCTCTACACTTCGGAATCCCTTGCTCCTTTCTCATTCAGATAAACCACCTGGGTCTGTTTGACAAAGCCAATCTTTTCATACAAACGTTTGGCACCTACATTGCTGTCCTCTACTGCAATCTGAAATTCCTTATCATTTTGCTCAATTAGTTGGTTGATAAGGGATTTTGCTAAGTAGCTCCCATAGCCTTTGCCACGTTCAGGTTCTGATATTGCTAAACCGTAGAAGTAATTCGTATTAGTCGATAAATCTACCGTGCAAGTCCCAACAACCTGACCGTCTTTTAATAAAACATATAAGCGACTTTCTGGATCCTTCAGAGCTTCAGCGACATATCTATCCACAATCTCTCTAGACTCATGTTCCTCTAAGAATGCCTGAAATTTTAACTGGCTAATTTGATCCTGATACGAACTATCTGCTAACAAAACTTCAAGATTGGAAAGCTTTGCTAACGGATAAGGTCTTCTATCCTTACCTAACCAAGTTTCTGTATCCTCGTCCTCGACCAATCCCCAGTTGCTGACAAAATCAGGATGGCGGTCTAGAAAAACACGCTCTGTCTGAAAAGTAACTGAACAAATAGAGAAAGGAGCTGTTTCTCTCTCAAAACTAGTAAACAATGCACGCGCAATTCCCTGACGGCGACGATCTGGATGAACCAGTATCGTCACCTCTACATCTTGATCATCTGCATAGACAGTTAATAAACCAACAAGTTCGCCTTTTTCATAATAAAGGAAAAAGGCGGGCATGTTTGGGTCAAAATTAAGTATGTTAGAGAGATAGGGATCACGATAGGTACCGTCATAGTTTTGGCAACAGTTAATTAGTTTTTTCGCCTCAGATTGCTCCTCTTGGCTTAACTTGTTTCTTGCTTGAATCATATAGCTATCCTCTACAATCCAGACGATCTGTGACTGGCTTCTTTAGCCTGCTCGAGTTTATTGACATAATACTCTCGTTTTTCTTCGACTTCGTGAATAACAGGCTCATCTTTCTTACCATGAAGACGGACAATCTTGGCCGGAATACCGACAACCGTCACATCACTAGGTACATCTGCTACGACAACTGCTGCAGCACCGACCTTGGCATTTTCACCGATTTCCACTGGTCCGATAACTTGGGCATGTGCTGATATAAGGGTACCTTGACGAACGGTCGGATGGCGTTTGCCACAGTCTTTTCCTGTCCCACCAAGAGTTACTCCGTGGTAAAGCATAACACCTTTTTCAACAATCGCTGTCTCTCCAATCACCAGACCAGAACCATGGTCGATAAAGACACCTGAATCAATCTGAGCTCCTGGATGAATCTCAATCTGAGTCCAAAAGCGCCAAAACTGACTATGCATACGAGCTAAGAGCTTAAAGCCATGCTTCCAGAGAAAATGCGAGAGACGGTGGGCCGCCAAGGCCTTGACACCTGGATAAGTCAGCAAAACCTCCAAAGTGGTGCGGGCCGCTGGATCATTTTCTTTTACGATATCAATGGTTTCGCGCCACCATCCCATACATTTCTCCTTTTCTTATTCTGAATCTTTTGGTGTTTCTGTAAATTCTTTCTTAGGTTTGTGATCCTTGTGATGACGTGGGCGGTGAGGTCTCTCAGACTTTTCGCCTTTTTCATCACGTTCAGGTTTTGGAGGACGAGGAAGAAGAGCTTTCATAGAAGCATCCACACGTCCTTTTTCATCAATCTTGATAACCTTAACATCAACTTCATCCCCGATTGCTACCAAGTCTTCGACATTATTGGTACGCGTCCAAGCCATCTCCGAGATATGAACAAGTGCATCTGTTTTATCAAAGAGGTTAACAAAGGCACCAAATTTCTCGATACGAACGACTTTAGCACGGTAAACTTCGTCCACCTTAGCTTCACGGACCAAACCAGCAATAATTTCTTTAGCACGGTTAATAGCATCTTGGTCGCTAGAGTAGATAGACACATTTCCTTCTTCGTCGATATCAATCTTAACGCCTGTTTCAGCGATAATCTTGTCGATGGTTTCTCCACCCTTACCGATGACAATCTTAATCTTGTCCACATCAATCTTGATGGTATCAATTTTCGGAGCAGTTGGAGCCAATTCTGGACGAACTTCTGGAATGGTTGCTTCAATCACATCAAGGATTTCAAAACGCGCTTTCTTGGCTTGGGCAAGAGCCTCAGTCAAGATTTCTGCAGTAATCCCTTGAATTTTGATATCCATTTGTAGGGCTGTAATCCCGTCACGAGTTCCTGCAACCTTGAAGTCCATATCTCCAAAGTGGTCTTCCAAACCTTGGATATCTGTCAAAACTGTATAGTTGTTTCCATCTGAGATAAGTCCCATAGCAATACCAGCTACTGGCGCCTTGATTGGCACACCACCAGCCATAAGGGCAAGAGTTCCTGCACAGATAGAAGCCTGAGATGAAGAACCATTTGATTCTAAAACTTCTGCTACTAGACGGATAGCGTATGGGAATTCTTCCAAGCTTGGCAAGACTTGAGCAAGAGCACGCTCACCAAGGGCACCGTGACCGATTTCACGACGACCTGGCGCACCGTAACGACCTGTTTCCCCTACAGAATATTGAGGGAAGTTATAGTGGTGCATAAAGCGTTTCTTATACTCTGGATCCAAACCATCAATGATTTGAGTTTCTCCCATCGGAGCCAAGGTCAAGACTGAAAGAGCTTGAGTTTGCCCACGAGTAAAGAGACCTGAACCATGTACACGAGGAAGGAAGTCAACAACCGCATCCAAAGGACGGATTTCATCGACCTTACGACCGTCAGGACGTACCTTGTCTTCTGTAATCAAACGGCGCACTTCAGCATGTTCCATTTGTTCCAAGATTTCAGCCACATCACGCATGATGCGGTCAAATTCTTCGTGGTCTGCATATTTTTCTTCGTAAACAGCAGTCACTTGGTCTTTCACTGCTTGAGTCGCAGCTTCACGAGCCAATTTTTCTTCTACTTGGACTGCCTTTTGGAGGTCGCTGTTGTAGGCTACGATGATTTCAGCTTGCAAGTCAGCGTCCACATGAAGCAATTCCACTTCTGCTTTTTCTTTACCAACTGCTGCAACGATTTCTTCTTGGAAGGCAATCAATTCTTTGACTGCTTCGTGCCCTTTAAGAAGCGCTTCCAACATGATTTCTTCTGACAATTCTTTAGCACCAGACTCTACCATGTTGATGGCGTGTTTGGTACCAGCTACTGTCAATTCAAGGAGAGATTGCTCTGCTTGTTCTTGCGTAGGGTTGATGATGATTTGACCATCTACATAGCCCACTTGTACCCCAGCAATTGGTCCGTCAAATGGAATATCTGAAATAGAAAGCGCCAAGGATGAACCAAACATAGCTGCCATCGGTGCAGAAGCATTTTCATCATAAGAAAGCACGGTGTTGATGACCTGCACTTCATTACGGAAACCTTCCGCAAACATAGGACGGATTGGACGGTCAATCAAACGCGCTGTCAAAGTCGCATCTGTTGAAGGACGTCCTTCACGTTTCATAAAGCCACCAGGAAACTTCCCAGCTGCATACATTTTTTCTTCGTAGTTGACTTGGAGAGGGAAGAAATCCCCAGTTGCCATTTTCTTAGACATAACGGCAGCAGTCAAGACAGTTGACTCACCGTAACGTACAACAACAGAGCCATTTGCCTGCTTAGCAACCTGACCAGTCTCTACAATTAACTCACGACCCGCAAAAGTCATTTGAAACACTTGTTTTGTCATTTTAATCCCCTTTGGATTGATGAAATTATACGCCTTGCCTACAAAGATCAAGATACCAAGGGCGTGAAGAATCCCGTATGAAAATAGGAGATTGACGCAGTGTACCATGTACACCAGGAAATCTATCTTTTTCACTAGGGATTTAGCCCGTGTTCAACTACTCAAGATACAAATCATTAGAAAGGTTTGATACTAAAGTATCTAAACCTTTCACGCTAATCGCTATCGGGCGATTAGCTAAATGCTTTACTAACTCTCTCGTTAAATAATATCGATTTGACTCGTTCGTGTCGCTCAAACTAAATACTGAAAAGAACAAATTATGAAAAAATTTCTGTCATAAAATTGAGAATTGACAAAGCCTTTGAAACCTAAATACCCTCATCTTTGTATCAAGTACGTACAGAGTCTATTTTATCATATTTTTCTTAAAAAGTGCGGTCTTTACCATTAAAAAGGAACCATTCCCCTCACCTGAGAAGAATGGTTTGCTTTTTATTATCCTAAGGACTGATGATTAAACAAGGCATGGGTTGCTTGGTGGATGTATTTTGCTGTATCCGCATTGTTCATAGTGTAGAGATGCACACCGGCCACATCCTGAGTTACCAAGTCCACGATTTGGTCCACCGCATAGGCAAGTCCTGCTGCTCTGAGCGACTCAGGGTCATGCTCATACTTGTCTAAGATGGCTTTAAATTTGCGTGGAAGATGGATATTCTCACAAGTCTTCAAGAGACGGAGAGCCTGATTTCGATTCAGAATTGGCATAATCCCTGCATGAATGTGAACATCAATCCCAGCCAAGATGCACTTGTCTTGGAAATCATAGAAGCGCTCATTGTCAAAGAAAAGCTGAGTTACGAGGCTCGAACAACCTGCATCCACTTTCTTCTTAAGATTTTGAATATCTGAAATCTGATTTGGCGAATCTGGATGCCCTTCTGGATAGCAAGCTCCAATAATATCAAAGTGAGGGGCTTGTTCCTTGATGAACTCAATCAAGTCGGTTGCATAGCGGAAATCCTTTTGTGGTTCCACATCAGGGATAATATCCCCACGAAGAGCCAAGATTTTCTGCACTCCAACCTTGTCCAAGTCAGCAATGGTTTCAGCCACCTTGTCCTTAGTCAAATAGATAGCTGGCAAGTGAGCAATAGTCGGAATCGCCAAGTCATTTTGGATAAAATCAGCCAAACGGACCGTCGTTTCCTTGATATTAAATTTATTATTGCTGGCAGTCACACTGATAAAGTGGGGGGCCAACTCCTGCATATTTTGAAGAGCAGAAATAATGTTATCATTACCCACGGCTGGGTTGGGAGGGAACACTTCAAATGAGAGTGACGGTGTTTGGCGTGACATAGTCATTATCCTTTTCTAGTTGATTTTTTTGTTAGCTTGACTCTTAGAATCCAAATGAAACAGGCAGATTGACCAAACAGTGCTTCTAGAGAAATCCTTATCTTACAATTTCTCACGCGCAGCTTTCGCTGCTTCAACAAGGCGGATCAAGCTTTCTTTTGTTTCTGGAATACCACGTGTTTTCAAACCACAGTCAGGGTTGATCCAAACTTTCTTGCTTGGCACTTTAGCAAGGATAGCTTCGATAGTATTATCGATTTCGCCTTCGTTCGGCACACGAGGTGAGTGGATATCGTAAACCCCAGGTCCCACTTCTGTTTGGAAGTTTTTCGCTTTGAGTTCGTCCAAGATTTCAAGGTTTGAACGGCTAGCCTCAAATGAGATAACGTCTGCATCCATGTTGTCGATAGCTGGGATGATATCTGTAAATTCTGAGTAACACATGTGGGTGTGGATTTGAGTATCTGGCGCTACTGTTGAGTGTACCAAGCGGAAGGCAGGAATTGCCCAGTCAAGGTAGTCTTCGTACCAGTCGCTACGACGGAGTGGCAATTTCTCACGAAGAGCAGCCTCGTCGATTTGGATGATTTTCACACCAGCAGCTTCAAGGTCAAGTACTTCATCCTTGATAGCAAGGGCGATTTGAAGAGTAGAATCCTTGATAGAGATGTCTTCACGTGGGAATGACCAGTTGAGGATGGTAACAGGTCCAGTCAACATACCTTTAACAGGTTTGTTTGTACGGCTTTGTGCATAGCTAGACCATTTAACAGTGATAGGGTTAAGACGAGTTACATCACCCCAGATGATTGGTGGTTTCACCCCACGCATACCGTATGATTGTACCCAACCATTTTTAGAGAAGAGGTAACCTGACAAGTTTTGACCGAAGTACTCAACCATGTCGTTACGCTCAAATTCACCGTGAACAAGGACATCAAAGTCGATATCTTCTTGCCATTTGATCCATTCATCGATCGTTTCAGCAAGGAAAGCGTCGTACTCTTCTTGAGACAATTCACCTTTACGGTAAGCCAAACGTTTAGCACGAACTTCTTTAGTTTGAGGGAATGAACCGATAGTTGTTGTTGGAAGAGCTGGAAGTTTGAATGCTTCTTCTTGGATAGCTTCACGTTCTGCAAAGGCTGGCAAACGAGTGTAGTCTGCATCAGTCAAACCAGCGATACGCGCACGAAGTTCCGCATTAACACCAACACGCTCAGTCGCAAAGAGTTCTTTGTTGGCTGCAAGTGCTTCTTCACCTTGACCATTGCGGATAGCATCCAAATCACGAATCTCATCCAATTTTTCAACTGCAAAGGCAAAGTGGTTCAAGATTGCTGGTTCAAATTCTTCATTAGCTGTTGTAAATGGCACATGAAGAAGTGAGCATGAGCTTGTCAAGACAATGTTTTCAGCTGGGATTTGTTCAAGAACAGCCAAGCTCTTTTCGTAGTTGTTGCGCCAGATGTTTTTACCATTGACAATACCTGCATAAAGAGTCTTATCAGCTGGGAAACCACCTTTAACCAATTCAAGAGTTTTCTTACCTTCAACGAAATCAAGACCGATAGCATCTACTGGCAATTTCACAAGGTCAGCGTAGACGTCACGAACATCACCAAAGTAAGTTTGAAGTAAGACTTCGAGACCTTTTTTGTCAGCCAAAAGTTTGTTGTAGAGGTTCAAGAAGAGAGCTTTTTCTTCAGCTGTCAAATCTTTTACAAGAGCCGCTTCGTCGAGTTGGATACGAGTCGCACCAAGTTCTGCCAATTTAGCAAAAACTTCTTGGTAAGCAGCCACTAAGCTATCTACGAAGTCTTCTGCTTTCACACCTTCTTCAAAGTCTGATAATTGAAGGAAAGTGAATGGACCTACAAGAACTGGACGAGTGTTCAATCCAAGTTCTTTTGCTTCTTGGAACTCATCAAAGATTTTGTGACCTGCAAGTTTGACTTGAGTGTCTTTTTCAAACTTAGGAACGATGTAGTGGTAGTTGGTGTTGAACCATTTCTTCATTGGAAGGGCGCGAACGTCCCCTTTTTCTCCTTGGTAACCACGACCCAAAGCGAAGTAGCGCTCAAGGTCAGACAAGTCCAAGTTTTGAACGGATGCAGGTACCACATTGAAAAGGAAAGCTGCATCTAGGAAGTTGTCATAGTGAGAAAAGTCATTTGATGGGATTTCAGTGATGCCTTTTTCTTTGACAATGTTCCAGTGTTTAGCACGCAAGTCTTTTGCGGCTGCCAAGAGTTCTTCTTCTGAGATTTCTTTTCTAAAGTATTTTTCAGTTGTAAATTTTAATTCGCGGAATTCGCCCAAACGAGGGAAACCGATGATTGTAGTTGACATGATGTGTCCTCCAAAATTTGTTGTTGAAACTATCTTAACAGAAAAGAAAGCGTCTGTATAATTGTAAAAAATTAGGCTTTGATATAGTTTGAAACTATATCTCTGTTTTAGACAAAAGAAAAAGACTTGAAACAAATGCCTCAAATCCTTTGTGTAGCTTGTTTTTTAACTATATTTCAGTTAGGCTGTTCAAACGCGTTATTAGTAATTCTTATAAGTGACTATGACTTGTTATTAGAAAAGACTATAAGTCAATCCCCTTCTCTCGGAGATTTGCCAGACACTCCTCATAGTAGGTAGCATCGTGCTCCTTGTAAATAGGGCTCGTCAAAGTCTCCTCAGGTAAATCCTCATAAGAAGGACAAATCTTACCACGATAGTTTTTATCCAGCGACTCTGGACTGACATTGTAGCCTCGATTAGCCATCTCCTCCATGATCAAGTCATGATAGGCATAGAGACGATAGGGCGAGTGGGTAAAGACATAGTCCACCGTTGCATGCTTTCTGCCCCAGCCATTGCCACGCAGGGCGCAGCACTCTCTATGTTGTCCCAAAAGTTGAGGACGCGGAAGTTATGAAATCAAAGCCTCATGCCAAAGTCTCATGACAATCTCCTTTCAGTAAAGTCGAATGTTGCAAGTAGGTATTTGGATAGCGATCAAGTAAGTCTCGAGTCTTAGTGATCAAGTCTTCCTTAGAAGCCTGACCAAAGCGGTAGCGATCAAGCAAGAGCATGTAGTCCTTGCGCTCAGCATCTGTCGCTTTCTTTTTGAAATAACCCCAAATATGCTGAAAGGCATTGCAAACCTGACCCCTGTGTTCTGGGATTTGGCAGGCACGGTCAATCATCTCCTGAACCTGACTCACTTCCACCACTTCTTGCTTGAGATACTGACGAATCTCATTATATATGTTACTGGAATAGCTCAAAACGAGGTATTTATTTCTAGCCCAGAGTTGCTGGCAAAGGGCACGTTGATTGTTATTCATAATTGACATTATACCATATTTGGATTTATAAATATCTATTCCTATCTTATAATCTTATAAAATTGCCTTTTTTAAAGCCGCTTGAAGTTCTTCATCTACTGCATAGATATAGAGTCCATTTACTCCTCTTGTAAGTAAAACATTTAATTCATTTTTTAAAAGATCTTCACCAAAATTTTTCATTTCACCATTTTCGAGTTTCCTATTTTGAACTGCCCCTTTATTTTTACTAGCAGAGATATCAAACTTAATTTCACCATCTCTATATTTAACCGATGGACCAATAATCACTCCAGCATAATTCAAATCAAAACCTTGTACAGTAAAAGTGGATCCTACTTCATCAATAGTTTGTGGTTGTTCAATCCAAGAAAGTTTAGAGTTTTTCCTATCCCTACTCAATTCTCTATTCCAAGGACATAACCAGCCATCTATTTCCACACACCAATAATTTTTATATTCATCTTTATATCTATATTTATAACTATCTTTATATTTTTCTACAGGTTTAGATTGACTACTATATTCCCAGTCATAAGTTGCTATTAACCTAGAAATCCCTAAATGCCGATTCTCATCTTTTAATTTAATAGCATCCTGTAATTCCTTGGGAGAATTAAATATCTGGATGTCATAGTTATTGTCTTCTTTTAATTTGGTAATTTCTCTCTTATCAATAATATTTCTAATCCAACTAATTGTAGATTCACTAGCTTTTATACGCATTTGATTATTTAATTCAATTAAATTGCCAGACAACCTCGCTTGATGCTGTAAAGTCAAAAATGAATCATCTACCCATATTTGAGATTTATTCATTATTTGATTATCATCGTACACTAAAACTACTACTTTCGATTTTGATAGTATATCTTTTAAATGATTACCACCCTGATAAGCTTGATTTTTTGCAGTCAAAAGTAAATGTCCTTCGTCAATAACAACTATACCAGCATTAGCATCTTGCTTTTTTAGTGCGTTTAAAAACTGAGTTGGTTTCATAGCAACATCAAGAGTTGAACCACTCTTCCATTCAAGCTTTTTCTCTATTTCTTTATAGACACTCAATTGATCATCATGATTAACAACCAAATTAATTGCATTATTTTCTCTTAGGAAATCCGTGTCATCAGAATTTAATAGATCATCGATTAAAGAACTCATCAAAACAGTTTTACCAGCACCAGCTTCTCCTTTAACCAAGATTAAAGTTCCAAACTCGTTCTTACTAAGTGCTGATGTAATTTTAAAAATGATTTCATTTTTCGCTTTTAATTGCTCATTGGTTAATTTATGAAATGGAGAAGATTTAAAAATTGCAGAATTTCTAACAATACTTTCTGCTGGAAATAAATACTTATTTTTCTTATTTAACGAACTCCAAATTTTGGTAAAAATCTCATCAAGCTCATCAGAAGTATAATATTTATTTTGAGGATTCCCTCGCCTATTTTGAACATTTGAAACATTATCAACGCTTAATAAATACAACATTAGTCTATTCTCAATATCTAGTGTCAAAGACTTATTAAAGTGATGATGACCTATAACAAACATTTTAGTAGTATTTGATTTTGAAAATTTAGCCCAATCTTCTCTAATTTCACCTAAATGTTGATTTGTACGACGTACAATATCTGTTGTTTCACCTACATAAACACTATAACCATCAGAATTTTTATCATTTACAATATATATAGTCGGATATTCAAACAATAGCATCTTGTTTTCATCACGAAAACTGATTTTTAAAGTTTCCTGTAAAGTGTCTAATGAACCACTTTCATATTCTACTTCTTCAATTACTGGTTTCAATATTTTACTCATATCAGTTACTCAACACTATAATTCAGTATATTTTTTATTATTTCCTTTACTTAATTTAACAGGATATTTCGCTTTATTTTTTTCTAATTTTTCTTCAATAATCTGTTCTATATCCAGTTGTAAATTATCAGCTAACATTATTGAATATATTAGCACATCCGCTAGTTCTTCTTTAATTCTTTCAAGAGACTTTGTTGTAACTTCTTCAGATTGCTTCCATTGGAACAATTCTAGAAGTTCACTAGATTCCAGCAAGATAGATATAGCTAAATCTTTTTCATTGTGAAATTTTCTCCAATCCCGATCATCCCGAAATTTATTAATTTTCTCTATTGTTGATTTCATTTCAATTCTCCAATATGAATTTACTTATACACATTATATCATGAAACCTATTCTTAAATTTTATAAAAGGCATAAAATTAGGTTTGAATTCTTGAGCTTCACTCTCACAAAAACACTCATTCCCCCTTTCTCCTCCAAAATATGGTATAGTAGAACTATACTATCTATGAGGAGTTTACATGTCACAGGATAAACAAATGAAAGCTGTTTCTCCCCTTTTACAGCAAGTTATCAACATCTCATCGATTGTCGGTGGGGTTGGGAGTTTGATTTTCTGTATTTGGGCTTATCAGGCTGGGGTTTTACAGTCTAAGGAAACCCTCTCTGCCTTTATCCAGCAGGCAGGTATCTGGGGGCCACCTCTCTTTATCTTTTTACAGATTTTACAGACGGTCGTCCCTATCATTCCTGGGGCCTTGACCTCTGTGGCAGGGGTCTTTATTTACGGCCACATTATCGGGACTATCTACAACTATATCGGCATCGTGATCGGCTGTGCCATTATCTTTTATCTAGTGCGCCTCTATGGGGCTGCCTTTGTTCAGTCTGTCGTCAGCAAGCGCACCTATGACAAGTATATTGGTTGGTTGGATAAGGGCAATCGTTTTGACCGTTTCTTTATCTTTATGATGATTTGGCCCATTAGTCCAGCTGACTTTCTCTGTATGCTGGCCGCCCTGACCAAGATGAGCTTCAAGCGCTATATGACTATCATCATTCTGACCAAGCCCTTTACCCTCGTGGTTTACACCTACGGTCTGACCTATATTATCGACTTTTTCTGGCAAATGCTTTGATATGTAAAAAATCCGTTTGGTTTCCCAAGCGGATTTTGTGCTTTATTTTGAAACTTCTTTTGCAAGAACAAAGTTCCCAAGTGTGGCAGAACCATTTCCTGCGACTGCGGGCGTTACAATGTAATCACGCACATCTGGTACTGGTAGGTAGCCGTTGAGAAGAGATGTAAATTTCTCACGGACACGATCCAGCATGTGTTGTTGTGCCATGACCCCTCCACCAAAGACAATCACGTCTGGGCGGAAAGTCACTGTCGCATTAACCGCAGCTTGAGCGATATAGTAGGCTTGAACATCCCAAACAGGGTTGTTGAGTTCAATATTTTCCCCACGAACACCTGTACGAGCTTCCAAACTTGGACCAGCTGCATAGCCTTCCAGACATCCCTTATGGAAAGGACAAACACCCTTAAACTCTTTTTCAATATCCATTGGGTGTCTAGCCACATAGTAATGACCCATTTCAGGGTGACCCACACCACCGATAAACTCACCACGTTGGATGACACCTGCACCGATACCTGTACCGATTGTGTAGTAAACCAAGTTTTCGATACGGCCACCAGCATTATTACGGGCAACCACTTCACCATAAGCAGAGCTGTTTACGTCTGTAGTGAAGTACATTGGCACGTTGAGGGCGCGACGAAGGGCACCAAGCAAGTCCACATTTGCCCAGTTTGGTTTTGGAGTCGTTGTGATAAAGCCATAAGTTTTTGAGTTTTTATCAATATCAATCGGACCAAATGAACCAACTGCAAGACCAGCAAGGTTATCGAATTTTGAGAAGAACTCAATGGTTTTATCGATTGTTTCGATTGGAGTTGTTGTTGGAAATTGTGTTTTTTCTACAACGTTAAAGTTTTCATCACCGACAGCACAGACAAATTTTGTACCGCCCGCTTCCAAGCTTCCATATAATTTTGTCATGATAAACCTCTTGTTTTTATTTTCTTTATTATAGCATATTTCGAAAATCTAAGTTTCTCAATTTTTTAGATTTTCCTCTGTAAATCTTACCATTCAAGCAAAAACGAACAAACATGTCATTTGTTCGTTTTCATTTAGCTAGGAAAGATTAAGCTTTCACTTCGATCACAGCATCCCCCTTCGCAACTGAACCAGTTGCGACTGAATCTACTGAAGCGTAGTCAGCTGTATTTGTAACGATAACCATTGTTGTATCATCAAGTCCAGCTGCAGCGATTTTGTTTGAGTCAAATGTTCCAAGAACATCGCCAGCTTTAACCTTGTCACCTTGAGCAACTTTTGCTTCAAAACCTTCACCATTCATAGATACAGTGTCAATACCAACGTGGATCAAAACTTCAGCACCATCAGTTGTTTTCAAACCAAAAGCGTGTCCTGTTGGAAAGGCAATTGAAACTTCAGCATCAGCTGGTGCATATACCACACCTTGGCTAGGTTTCACAGCGATACCTTGTCCCATAGCTCCACTTGAGAATACTGGGTCATTAACATCAGCAAGAGCAACAACGTCACCAACGATAGGAGTTACAAGTGTTTCATTTTGAAGAGTTGCTGGAATGTTACCAGTTGTTTCTTCTTGGACCAAACGTTCTGTCTCTACTTCAGTAGCAACTTCTTTTTCATCCTCATAACCAAACATATAAGTAAGAGCGAAACCAAGAACGAATGATACAGCTACCATAAGAAGGTATTGTGCAAGTTGTCCGTTACCGATGTAAAGCATTGTACCAGGGATGACGGTGATACCATTACCAGTACCTGCAAGTCCAAGGATAGAAGCCAATCCACCACCGATTGCACCAGCAATCAATGAAAGGAAGAATGGTTTACGGAAACGCAAGTTAACCCCGAAAATAGCAGGCTCTGTAATACCTAGGAAGGCAGAAAGAGCAGCTGGGAAAGCAAGTGTTTTTAGTTTTGGATTTTTAGTTTTAACACCAACCGCAACAGTCGCAGCACCTTGAGCTGTCATAGCAGCTGTGATGATCGCGTTGAATGGGTTAGCATGGTCAGCAGCAAGCAATTGAACTTCAAGCAAGTTGAAAATGTGGTGCACACCTGACACGACAATCAATTGGTGAACCCCACCGATCAAGAAACCACCAAGACCAAATGGCAAGCTGAGGATCGCTTTTGTAGCGATAAGGATGTAGTTTTCAACGACGTGGAAGACCGGTCCAATGACAAAGAGTCCAAGGATAGACATGACCAAAAGTGTAACAAATGGCGTTACCAAGAGGTCAATGACATCTGGAACAACCTTGCGGACAGCTTTTTCAAATTTAGCTCCGACAACCCCGATGATGAAGGCTGGAAGAACAGAACCTTGCAAACCAACAACAGGGATGAAACCAAAGAAGTTCATAGCTGTTACTTCACCACCTGAAGCGACTGCCCAAGCGTTTGGAAGCGAGTCAGAAACAAGCATCATACCAAGAACGATACCAACGGCTGGATTTCCACCGAATACACGGAAGGTTGACCACACAACCAAACCTGGCAAGATGATAAAGGCTGTATCTGTCAAGATTTGCGTGTAAGTTGTCACGTCAGCTGGAAGTGTCATTCCAAGAGCAGTCAATAGACCACGTACACCCATGAAAAGACCTGTTGCTACGATAACTGGGATGATTGGAACGAAAACGTCACCGAAAGTACGGATAGCACGTTGGAACCAGTTCCCTTGTTTGGCAGCTTCTGCTTTCATATCATCTTTAGATGATGTTGGCAAACCAAGTGCAACAACTTCATCGTACATTTTGTTAACTGTACCTGTACCAAAGATGATTTGGTATTGACCTGAGTTAAAGAAAGCACCTTGAACTTTTTCCAAGTTCTCAATCACTTCTTTATTGATTTTTCCTTCATCTTTGACCATGACACGAAGACGAGTCGCACAGTGGGCAACACTGTTGACATTTTCACGTCCGCCCAAGGCATCGATGACTTTTTTTGCAATTTCCTGATTGTTCATTTGCAAAAATCTCCTTATATAAAATTTTGTTCTTGTTTGAAAGCGATTTTATCCGCCCTACGACTATTATTTTATCATGTTTTAGAAATATGTCAAGCGTTTTGCAGAAAAAATATTCTATCCACTTAGTAAGCATGCTTTAGATTGATTGATTTTGACTGTTTTATCAGGTATTCCTTGAAAAAATAAGTTTGAAATCTTATTTAAAAGGGTTTTGTTTCATTCTCTTTCATATTTTCTTGAAAAGTTGATTGATTTCCTGCATTTATTTTGTGACAAACGTTTGACAGTTTTTTCTTTTTTTTAACATAAAAGGCTTGCTTTTTTTTCCGAAAACGGTTACTATTAAAAGTGATAAGATTTTTGGAGGAATGAATGAATGAAATGGACAACTGAGCGTCGTTACAGACTTTATCAAGATTGGACGCAAGAAGAAATTCAACATATAAAAGAAAATATGGCACAATCTCCATGGCATACTCATTACCATGTTGAGCCAAAAACAGGACTCCTAAACGACCCAAATGGCTTTTCTTACTTTGATGGAAAGTGGATTGTTTTTTATCAGAACTTTCCTTTTGGTGCAGCCCATGGTTTGAAATCTTGGGTTCAATTGGAAAGTGAGGACTTGGTTCATTTCACAGAAACTGGAGTCAAAGTTTTGCCTGACACTCCATTAGATAGCCACGGTGCCTACTCTGGTTCTGCCATGCAGTTTGGCGATAACTTATTCCTATTTTATACAGGAAATGTCCGCGATGAAAATTGGATCCGTCACCCATACCAGATTGGGGCTTTGATGGATAAGGAAGGCAATATTACGAAGATTGACAAGATCTTAATTGACCAGCCGGCAGACTCTACAGACCACTTCCGCGATCCGCAAATTTTTAATTTTAAAGGTCAATACTATGCCATCGTCGGTGGACAAGATTTGGAGAAAAAAGGCTTCGTTCGTCTCTACAAAGCTATTGACAACGACTACACAAACTGGCAAGCTGTTGGCGACCTTGACTTTGCTAACGACCGCACTGCCTATATGATGGAATGCCCAAATCTGATCTTTGTAGGGGAGCAACCTGTCCTTCTTTACTGCCCACAAGGATTGGATAAGAAAGTTCTAGATTACGATAATATCTATCCAAATATGTATAAGATTGGGGCTTCCTTTGATCCTGAAAATGCCAAAATGGTAGATGTGTCTCAACTTCAAAACATGGACTATGGTTTCGAAGCCTATGCAACTCAAGCCTTCAACGCTCCTGATGGACGCGCTCTAGCTGTTAGCTGGCTTGGTTTACCTGATGTTTCATATCCATCTGACCGTTTTGACCACCAAGGAACCTTCTCTTTGGTCAAGGAACTCACTATCAAAGACGGCAAGCTCTACCAATACCCAGTTGCAGCTATCAAGGATCTTCGTGCCTCTGAAGAAGCCTTCTCAAACCGTTCCAAAACCAAGAACACTTACGAACTCGAACTCAACTTGGAAGCTAATAGTCAGAGCGAGATTGTCTTACTTGCTGATAAAGAAGGCAAGGGACTTTCCATCAACTTTGACCTTGTAAATGGTCAAGTGACAGTAGATCGTAGCCAGGCTGGTGAACAGTATGCCCAAGAATTTGGAACTACACGTTCTTGCCCTATCGAGAATCAGGCTACTACTGCTACACTCTTCATCGATAACTCTGTCTTTGAAATTTTCATCAATAAAGGAGAAAAAGTATTTTCTGGTCGTGTCTTCCCACATGCGGACCAAAATGGTATCCTAATTAAATCTGGAAACCCAACTGGAACTTACTATGAATTAGATTATGGTCGCAAAACTAACTGATGTCGCCAAACTTGCAGGCGTCAGCCCTACTACTGTTTCTCGGGTTATCAATAAAAAAGGCTATTTATCAGAGAAAACCATTCAAAAGGTTAATGAAGCCATGCGGGAATTGGGCTATAAACCCAACAACCTAGCTCGTAGTCTGCAAGGAAAATCAGCTAAGTTAATCGGCTTGATTTTCCCAAATATTTCCAATGTTTTCTATGCAGAATTAATTGATAAACTGGAACACCAACTCTTCAAAAATGGTTACAAGACCATCATCTGCAACAGCGAACACGATTCTGAGAAGGAACGCGAATACATCGAAATGTTGGAAGCCAATCAGGTGGACGGCATCATTTCGGGTAGTCACAACTTGGGAATTGAAGACTACAATCGTGTGACCGCTCCGATTATTTCCTTTGACCGAAATCTGTCACCAGACATTCCAGTCGTCTCCTCTGACAACTATGCTGGTGGAGTTCTCGCAGCCCAGACCTTAGTCAAGACAGGCGCCCAGTCTATCATCATGATTACAGGGAATGACAATTCCAATTCGCCAACTGGGCTACGCCACGCTGGTTTTGCTTCTGTACTCCCAAAAGCTCCTATTATCAATGTTTCCAGTGACTTTTCTCCTGTCAGAAAAGAAATGGAAATCAAGAGTATCTTGACCCGACAAAAGCCAGATGCCATCTTTGCTTCGGATGACTTGACAGCTATTCTGGTCATTAAAATCGCTCAAGAACTGGGCATTTCTGTCCCTGAAGAGCTTAAAGTCATCGGCTATGATGGGACCTACTTTATCGAGAATTACTATCCTCAATTGGCTACTATCAAGCAACCTCTGGAAGAAATTGCCTGCCTCACTGTTGATCTTCTCTTGCAAAAGATTGAAGGCAAGGAAGTTGCGACAACTGGTTACTTTTTACCAGTTACACTATTACCAGGAAAAAGTATTTAAGCACAAGAAAACTCAGACCAATTCGTCTGAGTTTTTTATGATCTTAAGTTTTCTAAATAACTCTGGGCTGTCTCGAGATTAAAGGTTTTATCTGCGATGAGGAGCTCGACTAGGGGAACTACCTCGGATTCACTGGCTCCTGCTAGGAGAGCTAAGGATTTAGCCTGCAATTTCATGTGACCTTGCTGGATTCCTGTACTCACCAAGGCTTTGAGGGCCGCAAAGTTTTGGGCAAGTCCGATAGACACGATAAGCTGGGCTAATTCTTTAGCAGAAGGATTTCCCAGTAATTCATGACTGAAGGCTACACGAGGGTTGAGACCGATAGAGCCACCCTTGGTCGCCACAGGCATGGGCAGAGTCATCTCACCAACCAATTCTTCTCTTTCCATGTCCAGCGTCCATTGACTGAGACCTTGATAGTGCCCGTCTCGACTGGCAAAAGCATGGGCCCCTGCTTCAATGGCACGCCAGTCATTACCAGTAGCAATCAAAATGGCATCAATGCCGTTAAAAATCCCTTTATTGTGGGTAGTTGCTCGATAAGGATCGGCCTGCGCAAACTGGCTAGCCAGGGCTATCTTCTCCGCAATTTCTCGTCCTTGATCCTTTTGGCGACTCAAATAGCGAAAGGCGATGCGACAGCTTGCCGTCACCAGAGAATCGGTCGCGTAATTAGACAGGATTCCCATGAGACTTTGTCCCTGACTGAGTTCTTCTAAGACAGGTTTCAAAGCTTCCAGCATGGTGTTGAGCATATTGGCTCCCATGGCTTCCTGGGTATCGACATGGAGATAAACAACGAGAAAGTCTGTTTCACCTTTAATCTGCTCGACATGCAAATCACGCGCCCCGCCCCCGCGTTTAACGATAGAAGGATAGGCTTGATTAGCAAGCTCCAAGAGCTCAGACTTCTTGCTGGCAATCTTCTCTTGCGCTTGTTCAGGATTAGCAACTTGATAAAGAGCTACCTGTCCAATCATCTGGCGCTCATGGACTTGTGCAGTAAAACCGCCCGCTCGCTTAATGATTTTACTTGCATAGCTGGCCGCCGCAACCACTGAGGGTTCTTCTGTCACATAGGGAACGGTGTATTCCTGACCGTTGACAAGAACCTCTGGAAGCAGCGAATAAGGCAGAGAAAAGGTTCCCACTACATTCTCACTCAGCTGGTCTGCAACAGCCAAGCTGACTTGTTCATCCTGCTCCAGACTCCTTTGCTTTTGAGGGCTAAGGAGCGCCTGAGCTTTTAACAACTCAAGGCGCTCATGGTATGTTTTTTTAGAAAATCCATTCCAACTTATCTTCATTATTTTTCAACCTTGCTATAACGACGTTGGTGGTCGACAATCTCCACCAAGGCATAGTCTTGATTTTCAAAACCAGCAAACTTGGCTGAACCAGATTCATCCAAGTCCACTTCCTCAAAGAAGACTTTTTCATAGTCTGAAACAGATAAGGCAGTTCGTTGGTCGAGCTTGTTCAAGCGGTCTTTATCCAGATAAGCTTCATAACCTTCAACCAATTCACAACTGAAGAACTCCGTCACAGCACCACTTCCGTAACTATAAAGGGCGATTTTATCCCCAGTCTTCAAGCTATCTGTATTTTCCAAGAGAGACAAGAGTCCGAGGAAGAGGGAACCTGTATAGATATTCCCCACCTTTTGACTGTAGAGAATAGACTGGTCAAAATGCTTTTGCAAGAGGTCTTTTTTCTCTTGAGGCAGGCTCTTATCCATGATTTTTTTCAAGCCTTTTAATGCTAATTTAGGGTAAGGCAAATGGAAACATACAGCCGCAAAATCATCTAAGGTAAGCTGGTAACGTTTTTGGTATTCAAGCCAAGTCGTTTTCAAACTATCCAAATATTGTTGGGTAGAATAAACACCATTTACATACGGAGTTGTCGAGTAATTTGGACGCCAGAAATCCATGATGTCACGGGTTTGAGCTACATTGTCATTATTAAAGGCCATAATGCGCGGATTTTGTGTAATCAACATGGCCACACTTCCAGCCCCCTGAGTGGGTTCTCCTGGAGTTTCAATACCATATTTGGCAATATCACTGGCAATGACCAAGACCTTGGACTCTGGAGAATTTTCCACATGCAGTTTTGCATAATGAAGGGCCGCTGTCGCTCCATAGCAAGCTTCTTTAATCTCAAAACTACGAGCAAAGGGCTGGATGCCCAGCAAACCATGCACAAAGACGGCCGCAGCTTTACTTTGGTCAATTCCTGACTCAGTAGCCACAATGACCATATCAATTTCTGCTCTTTCTTGCTCAGTTAAAATAGAATCACTTGCACTGGCCGCCAAGGTCACGATATCCTCAGTTAGGGGCGCAATACTCAATTCCTTGAGCAAGAGTCCTTTGCTTAATTTTTCAGGGTCAATTCCCCTCGCTTCTGCTAAGTCTTGTAATTTCAAGACATATTGACTGGTCGCAAAACCAATCTTATCAATACCGATTGTCATATTTACCTCTGTTTTATCATTCATTGTAAAAAATCTTTCTATACTATTTTATCACAAATGGCAGTAAAAGAGAGAAAAAAGACTTGATTCACCAAATCAAGTCCCTTATTAATCTAACTATTATGCTGTTTTCTTAAGTAGGAATAGAGTCTGAGAATTACTGTTCCACTAGCCATTCCAATGGAAATCACCAAAGCTAGCATAACAACTAAGGTTGCACTGGCAATAGCATGACTATAATCTCCTGTCACAAAAAAGGCAGTTGTCCGATAGGAGAGATAACCCGGAACCAGAGGTGCCAAGATGGCCAAGATAAAGACCACAGCAGGGGTCTTATAAAGAATACTCAAAATCTGGCTGACACAAGAACCGATAATGGCTGCAATAAAAGTAGCCACAATAACATTGGTCGGTTCCTTTAGCAAGAGATAGATTAGCCAGACAGCCATGCCCAAAATCCCTCCGGGTAAGAGCATAGAGCGTTGCACATTGAGTACAATTAAAAAGGTAATAATAGCAAGAAGACTTGCTACTGCTTGTAATAAAAAGGTTGTTAGTGTCATATTAGTTCATCAATACCAAGGCGACAGAAGTTCCCGCCCCTAAAGCAAGGGTAATGAGCAGGGATTCAAACATCTTACTCATACCAGAGTTTATGTGGTTGGTCATAATATCACGAACCGCATTGGTCAAGGCAATCCCTGGTACAAACGGCATGACCGCACCAGCTATAATCAAATCTGCTGTTGAGGGAAAACCTGTGTAGCGAGCCCAAAACTGGGCAATCATCCCAAAGACAAAGGCTCCAGCAAAGGCCGTTACAAAGGGAATTCGGATAAACTTCTCCACATAGAGGGAAAAGGCAAAACCAAATAAGGTAGCCACTCCTGCCCCAAGTGCGTCGTAGATATTTCCACTAAACATAATTGAAAAGAAAGGAGCACTAAAGGTTGCAGCCAGAGTTACCTGCAACTTAGTATAGGGAAGAGGTTGAGCTTGCAAGGCCGTCAATTGCTTGAAGGCCGTCTCTAAATCAAGCTTTCCTCCTACCAACTGACGAGAAATCTGGTTCACATCACAGACTTTTTCAATATTATAAGAAGATGAGGTCACGCGCTTCATGCGCGAAATATTGGTATTTTCAATGGAGAAAAAGATAGCAGCAGGCATGGCAAGAACATTGCAATCCACAATCCCCTGCGAATGCGCAATACGGATCATGGTATCTTCTACACGATGAATCTCTGAGCCACTTTTGAGAAGAATGGTTCCAGCTAACATAATCACATCGATGACGGCATTTAATTCTCTTGATTCTTCCATGCGTTCCTCCTTTTATCAACTCCTACTATTCTATCACAAATCTTGAGTCAAAAAAAATCTTTGCCATGAAATCATGACAAAGATTCGTTTAATCACGAGAATTTTCGTGGTTTCCTTCACTATTTGGTTGACTCGGAGTAGGAACCGTTCCTTGTTGATTCCCTTGCTGGCCACCTTGTTGATTCCCTTGATTTGGAGTAGTAGGTGAACCTTGGTTACCACGTTGAACTGACGTTGAAGAGGAACTTGATGGTGGTGTTTTGGGTTTATAAATAGAAATTTTAACACGAGTAGTGCTCAAGTCTACTTTTTCGCCTGCTTTTGGACTTTGCTCTACAACAGTCCCCTCAGCAGTTCCTTCAGGAGCCTTAGACACTTCTACAACTTCGATATTGGCTTTTTTAACTTCATATATCTGTGTAAGATTATTGACTGCAAATTCTCGGCTAGAACCAATATAACTTGGCATTGAAATAGAATTTACTTTTTTAGCAACAGTCAGAACTATTTGAGTTGCCTTGCTAAGATCGTAGGTTGTTCCCTCCGGCAAACTTTGTTTAATGATTGTACCAGCTTCGATTTCGTTGGATTCTTCTTCCTCAATCTTAATTAGATTTTCTGGAACCTTCTTTCCTTTCAACTCTGCCACTACATCACTAGATTTTCTTCCAAGATAATTTCCGAGTTGGAAGGATTGCTGACCAGAAGACACAATCAAATTAATTTTTGTTCCTTCTTTACGTGTTGTACCAGCATCAGGATCGGTACGAATAACCCTACCTTCTTCAACCTTATCACTGGCCTCTGCTTTTTCTTCACCAACCTCAAAATTGGCTTTTTTAAGAGCTTCTTTAGCTTCTGCAACCGTCTGACCTGCCACCTTTGGAATAGCAATGGTAGCGGGCGTTCTATATAAAATCCATACCAAGGATGCCACAACCAACAAGAAGGTCGCAAATAAAATTGGATAACGTGCTTTCATGCGACGGCGTTTGGTTGGCTTTGGACTAGGTGCCGGTTTTTCTGTCTGATGATGTTGGGGCTTAGGTTGAGGTCTTTCCTCTTGTAGCGGAGCTTTAGGAATAGAAGTCAGAGTACTTTGTGGAACTTTAGGAAGAGTCTTGGTATCTGCCTTAGTTGCATCGTCAAAGACTAGCTTTGGTTCATTACGACGATTATAAGACAAACTACTAGATAAATCCACATACATTTCAGCGACTGATTTGTAGCGATCTGTCAATTTCTTGGCAGTTGCCTTGATAACAACATTCTCCAAAGCCTGAGGCACAGATGGATTTTCAGCTATAACCGATGGCAATGGCTTCTGGAAATGCTGGAGGGCGATGGTCACCGCACTATCCCCATCGTAAGGAATATGACCTGTCAGCATCTCATAGAAGATAATCCCCATAGCATAGATATCACTCTGTACAGTTGCTTTAGAACCACGCGCCTGCTCTGGCGATAAATAATGAACCGAACCCAGCATAGAGTTGGTCTGAGTCAAACTCGTCTCAGCAAAGGCTACTGCGATCCCAAAGTCTGTAACCTTAGCAGTCCCATCTGGTGTCAAAAGGATATTTTGCGGTTTTAAATCTCTGTGAACAATTCCTCGAGTATGGGCTAAGCGCATAGCCAAGAGGATTTGTCCCATGATTCGAATCGCTTCTTCATTTGAAAGAGGGTGATGTTCCTTGATATAGCGTTTGAGGTCTAATCCAGCAACATATTCCATTGCGAGATACTGTTGCCCCTCTTCTTCACCAATATCTGTAATCCGAACGATATGAGGATGGTCCAGATCCGCCATGGCTCTCGCTTCCCGCTGGAAACGTGCCACAGCAATCGGGTCTGTTTGGTAGTTAGTCCTCAAGACCTTCACTGCCACTTCTTCCCCGTCTAGAATCAAATCTTTAGCCAAGTAAACATCTGCCATGCCTCCTCGACCAATCTGTTTGAGAATCCGATACCGCCCGGCAAAAATCTTGCCGATTTGGATCATTCTGTTTCCTCCTCATTAACAGCAATAAGGGCAACTGTGATGTTGTCTAAACCACCCGCATTGTTGGCAAAACGGATCAAGGTTGCTGCCTTATCTGCCAAAGAAATATCGCTGGTTACAATATCAGAAATCTCACTGCCTGAAATCATATTTGTCAAGCCATCACTATTGAGTAAGAGATAGTCTCCCGGCTCAAGGGTGATCATTCCAAAATCAGGCTGAATTTCGTCTTTTTGACCGATTGACTGGGTAATAATATTTTTCTGTGGATGGCTAGCAGCTTCTTCAGGTGTCAATTGACCTGCCTTAAGCAATTCATTGACCAAAGAATGGTCGCTCGTTAACTGGTGGTATTCTTCTCCACGAATCAAACCGATACGAGAATCCCCAATGTGGGCATAGATAGCCTGATTATCAATAATGGCTACAGCCTCAAGAGTTGTTCCCATTCCTTTATAGGCTTCATTTTGTCCCAATTGGTTAATCCTTTGATTTTCAATCTCAAGGTTGTTAGCAAACCATTCACGTACTTCATTAACTGTATCGATTTGAGTATCTACCCAAGCTACACCTAGGTCTGTTACCGCCATTTCACTAGCGATATTCCCTGCGCGATGACCTCCCATACCATCAGCTAGGATAATCATAGTACGTCCAGCTCTATTGACATAGTGGTTGACATAGTCTTGGTTATTTGTTCGTTTCTGACCAACATCTGTTAATAATGAAATTTCCATGTGTTAGTTCCTTCCTAATCCGATATCTTACGAAATTGACTGATAAAAAATCCATCACTTCCATACAATTCAGGTGTAATGAGGATACAGCCGTCTTTCATGATATCCTTACATTCATGTTCTAGTGTAACCTGCTCAAATTCAGGATGACTTTCTAAAAATGCCTGTACGACTTGAAAGTTCTCCTCTGAGACAATAGTACAGGTACTATAAGTTATTATACCACCTTTGCGTAGTGTTTGACAAACACTACCTAATATTTCTAGCTGAATTTCCTGCAAGGACGCGAAATCTGCCGTTTCTTTATTGTATTTGATGTCTGGTTTTCGGCGCAGAAGACCGATTCCTGAACAGGGAGCATCTACCAAAATCTTATCAAATGAATCCTGACCAAAAAACTCATGCACCTTTCTGGCATCTAATTTTTGCCTTTGAACCCGATCTGCAACTCCCAGACGTTGGGCATTTTCTTGTATTAAGTCCAACTTATGGTCGTACAAGTCCAGAGCAGTAACCTGACCTGTCGTTAGATAAGAGGCTATATGGGCTGTTTTCCCACCTGGAGCCGCACAGGCATCTAGAACCTGCTCATCACCTTGTAAATCAAGAGTGGGAGCAACCAGCTGACTAGACTCGTCTTGGATAGTAATAGCCCCCTCTGAAAATAGGTCATGGCCTGCAAAATGCCCCTGCTCCTTGACGAGACCAAAAACAGACAAAGGTGAATCACTGGCCTCCAACAAGACTTGGATTTCCTCTTTTCGACTTAAATCGGTCACACGAATGCTGGCTTTGTTGCGCACCAGAAGACTTTCAAAGATGGCTTGTGCTCGCTCTTCTCCATATTCTTCCTTGAGCTTGGCAACTAACCAAACTGGAAGGGAATAAGCAATAGAATCACGTTTGTTTTTTCGTTTGATGCTGGCAATATCTGGCCACCCTTCACGCAGGATACGGCGTAAGATAGCATTGACCAATTTTTCACTGCCCTTTTTACGGACTTTGGCCAATTTCACTGCTTCATTAACCACAGCATGGTCTGGAATCTTGTCCAAATAGCGAAGCTGGTAGGTACTCATGAGAAGCAGGACATAGAGCCAACTGTCTAACTGGTCTCTATCCTCGATAAAGTGGGATAGGTACCATTCCAGAGTCAGTTTGCGGGCTACCGTTCCATAGACAATCTCAGTCACCAAGCCCTTGTCCGCCGGAGAAAGTTGACTTCCCTTGAGATGCTTATTTAAGGCGATATTTGAGTATGCTTGATTGATAAAGACATCCTCTAATACTGCTAGAGCTAGACTTCTAGCCGTTTCTACTTTAGTCACCAAATCGTTCTCCTGCAGTCAATGTACGTCCAACACCGTTGAGGAAGGAAGCAATGTCCATTTTAGGTTTACCAGCAGGCTGAACTTGTTTGAGAGACAAAGCTCCTTCAGCCGTTGCAATAACCAATTCTTTCTTGCCAATAGATAGGATTTCACCTGGATTACCCTGACCTTCTACTGGTAGGGCTTCATAAATCTTAAAGCGGTCGCCCTTTAGAAAAGTATGGGCAACAGGCCAGGGGTTCATGCCACGGATTTGGTTAAAGAGTTGGCGATTGCTTTTAGTCCAATCCAGTTTTTCTTCCTCTGGCTTGATATTTGGCGAGAAAGTGACCCGACTTGGATCCTGCGGTTCAGGTTTGATTTCCCCAGCAATATAGGCAGGTAAAGTATCCAAAAGCAAATCACGACCAACAAGAGCTAATTTCTCAAATAAGGTACCAACATTGTCCTCATCTGTTATAGGGATGCTGCGACGAGAAATCATATCTCCTGCATCCATTTCTTTGACCATTTCCATAATGGTCACACCAGCTTCCTCATCCCCTTGAATCAAGGCATAATGGATAGGCGCACCACCACGGTGTTTTGGAAGAAGAGAAGCGTGAACGTTGACCGCAAAGTCCATGCTATCAAGGAGTTTACTTGGAAGAAACTGACCAAAAGCAGCAGTCACGATTCCATCCGCTCCTAGCTGCATAATAGTTTCCATCTCTGGACTGCCAGATAGTTTTTCAGGTTGGTAGATAGGAAGTCCTGCTTCCTTGGCAGCCTGCTTCACTGGAGTTTCTTGGATCACTTTTTTACGGCCGACAGCGCGGTCTGGCTGGGTCACAACTGCTAGAATTTCGTAACGGTCATCTGTCAAAAGTCCTTTTAAGACTGTTGCTGAAAAGTCGGGGGTCCCCATAAAGATTAGTTTTGTCATATCTTCTCCTTCTTATAAAAATTGCTGTGGCTCATGGTCAATGCTGAGACGGAGCTCACTATTTTCCCGTTTTTGAGTCAAGGCCAAGACCTGATTGAGGGTCGGCCCCAGCTCATCTTCTAAACGGTATTTAATTAAAATCTGGTAATGATAGAGGTTGTGGGTACGGGCGATGGGTTTGGGCGTCGGCCCAAGGATGTTACTGGTTTCAGACAAGCCTGACCGCAAAATGTTCATAACTTCATAGGCACGTTTGATCACCTCTTCTTCCTTCTTGTGAGAAAGGGTAATGCCAATGGTGAAATAGTAAGGTGGATAACCAAGTTGTCGTCTGATTCCCATTTCATAAGCGTAAAAGCCTTCGTAATCCTGATCCTTGGCAAATCGAATAGCATAGTGCTCAGGATTGTAAGACTGAATCAAGACCTGACCAGCTTTTTCAGCACGTCCTGCCCGACCTGCCACCTGAGTCAAAAGTTGGAAGGTTCTCTCAGAAGAACGGAAATCTGGTAGATTCAAGGCTGTATCCGCATTGAGAACTCCGACTAGGGTCACATTGGGAAAATCCAATCCCTTGGCAATCATCTGAGTACCTAGTAAAATATCTGCTTCCCCTCGACCAAACTGGTCAAGTAGAGCTTGATGGCTACCTTTCTTACGCGTCGTATCCACATCCATCCGCAAAATACGGGCTTGAGGAAAGAGTTCTGTCAGCTCGTCATAAGCCTTCTGAGTCCCTGTCCCATAGTAACGAATGCTGCGACTCTTACAGTTAGGGCAGACTTGAGGAATGTCCTTTGAAAAACCACAATAATGGCAATTCATGGTCTTGGTATCCATGTGCAAGGTCAGGGAAATATCACAGTTGGGACAAGTATCTACCGTCCCACACTCTCGACACATGACAAAGCTAGAATAACCACGACGATTGAGCATGAGAACCACCTGTTCTTTTTTAGCCAGACGGTCCTTAATAGCTTCTAGCAAAGGAGGCGTAAAGTTTGACGTCTCATTCTGTCCGATATAGTCCCGAAAATCAATCACTTGAACCTCAGGGATCCTAGCTAAAGGATTTGCCCGTTGGGTCAGACGTAAGTGTTGATAGACGCCTTTGCCAGCTCGCGCACGGCTTTCCAGACTAGGAGTTGCTGAACCAAGTACCAGAGCTGCTTGATTATACTGAGCCCGTAAAATAGCTACCTCTCTGGCATGGTAACGAGGATTGCTGTCCTGCTTATAAGTCGCTTCATGCTCTTCATCGATAATCATGACACCCAGATTTTTCAGCGGAGCAAAGATGGCCGATCTGGCGCCAACAACAACTTGGGCATCGCCACGCTCCACCTTGCGCCATTCATCATACTTTTCACCATTGGACAGGCCTGAGTGAAGAATAGCAACCTTGTCCCCAAAACGAGCGATAAAACGCTCCGTCATCTGAGGAGTCAAAGAAATCTCAGGTACCAGCAAAATAGCTGTCTTGCCCTTATCCAAGGCACCTTGGATAATCTGCAAATAAACTTCTGTCTTCCCACTTCCTGTAATCCCTTGAAGGAGGAAGGGAGGCTGATAACTGCCAATAGCACTGACAACCGCATCTCGCGCCTGTCTTTGCTCAGGATTCAACTCCAAAGCCTGACTTGCCTCAATGCCTTCAAAATAAGCAGCCGAGCGTTGCACTTCCTTTTGGACTATGGTCACAGCACCTTGTTCTACAAAGAAGTTGACTTGCTCCCGCGAGTAGAACTCTAACAAGCTAGCCAAGGAAGCACTCTCAGGATGAGACAGCAAATAATCTCTCAACTCCGACTTTTTCTTGGCACGTGCAGAAATCTCTACACCTTCTAACTGAACAAGATCAACCTCATACCAAGACTGGGTCTTGACCTTCTTTTGATCGACTGCCTGATATTCTAGCCCAAGCAGGCCTTTTCTAGTCAAACGCATCATTTCAGCTTGTTTGGCAAGGTCTAGTGAAGAAAAGGCAAGCGAATCTTCTGAACCAAACAAACGCTCTCGGTCTTCCTGACTCAACCCTCCCAGAGGGTAGAGAATCTTGTCATAGCTGGAGTTCAGAAATCCTGGCAACATAGCCTTGAGGATAGAGATTTTGTAAGAAAAGACAGACTTGCGGAGCTCCTCAGCCAGCCAGAGTTGTTCTTGCGTGAGAACAGGAGAAAAATCCAGTACCTCAGCAATATCTTTTAAATCTTGCTCCATCTCTTCCTCATTTGATTGAGACTCCAAACCAAGAACAATCCCTTGAATCAGGCGATTCCCCTTACCAAAGGGCACATGAACCCGCATCCCAACTTCCAGCATTCCCAGAAATTCCTCTGGAATCCTGTAACTATAGGGCTGGTCCGTCTGCATCAAGGGCACATCAACAATAATCTTGGCAATCGCCATCTTCTCACCTCCTCCTTGTCAGTATATTCTTGCAATAGAAAAAATAAGATTGAGTCCCCCCAACCTTAAATTTTTTCACCATCTTCTTTTTCTTTAGCGATTTGCTCTTTGATTTTCTTTTCTTCTTCTTCTTTGCGGCGTTTTTCTTCTTCGATACGGCGACGCACTGCTTCACGTTTTCCTTCTGGATCTGGGTGAATTGTAACGTTTCCTGATTCGATTTCTTCTAAAGCGCGAAGAGTTGATTTTTCAGACTTGAAACCTTGAGTTGCTGGCGCACCTGCTTCCAATTCGTGGGCACGTTTTGCTTCCAAGATTACGAGTGAATATTTTGATGGAACCTTGTCGAGCAAGGTATCAATAGAGGGTTTTAACATCATTTGCTTGTACCTATTTTCTAAATTTTATCGGGTAGTTGGAGATTTTGGCAACATCTCCTGATAGTGACCAATGACACGATCCACACGGAAGTGCTCTGCTTCGATAACACGTTTGACACGCTCAGCAGCTAGGGGCACCTGATCGTTGACAATCGCATAATCATACTCACGCATGAGGGCAATTTCTTCCTTGGCTTTTTCGATTCGTTGGGCAATCACTTCTGCACTGTCTGTTCCACGACCTACCAAACGATCTTGCAATTCATCCAAATCTGGTGGTGTCAGAAAGATAAAGACAGCATCTGGAACCTTTTTCTTGACCTGAAGAGCACCTTGAACTTCAATTTCAAGGAAAACATCGATTCCCTTGTCCAAGGTTTCATTGACATAGGTCAGAGGAGTTCCATAGTAGTTGCCGACATATTCTGCGTATTCCAACATCTGTCCTTGACGAATCAGCTCTTCAAACTCTTCACGAGTACGGAAGAAATAGTCAACACCGTCCACTTCTCCGGGACGTTGTGCGCGTGTCGTCATCGATACAGAGTATTGAAATTGGTTTTCAGAACTCTCAAAAATCTCTCTTCTAACCGTTCCTTTTCCAACCCCTGAAGGACCTGAAAAAACGATTAGTAAGCCTCGGTCTGCCATTGTGTCTCCTTTTAGTCAGTCTGTGAAATAACATTTCTCTAGAATAATGGCAAAAGCCAAATTATCCTTTACAGTCTTTCTATCTAGTGTAACAAAAAAGCAGTAATTTTTCAACTGCTCTTTCTTATTTATTTAGCATAATCTACTGCACGAAGCTCGCGAATCACGGTTACCTTGATATTTCCTGGGTAATCGAGATTGTTTTCAATTTTCTCACGAACTTTATGAGCTAAGATTGTGACTTTGTCGTCCTTGATTTGTCCTGGATTGACCATGATGCGGATTTCACGTCCTGCTTGAAGGGCAAAGCTATTTTGTACCCCTTCAAAGCCGTTAGCAATTTCTTCCAAATCATGGAGACGCTTGATGTAGCTTTCAAGAGACTCACTACGAGCACCTGGACGAGCTGCGCTCAAGGCGTCTGCTACAGCAACGATAACTGCAATGACGCTCTCAGCTTCAACATCTCCGTGGTGGCTAGCAATCGTATTAACCACAACTGGATGTTCCTTGTACTTACGGGCCAATTCCATACCGATTTCAACGTGGCTACCCTCAACCTCACGGTCAATGGCTTTTCCGATATCGTGAAGGAATCCAGCACGACGGGCAAGAGCCGCATTTTCACCAAGTTCGCTCGCCATGATACCAGCCAACTTAGCAACCTCAATCGAATGACGCAAGACATTTTGTCCATAAGAAGTACGGAACTGCAAACGTCCCATAATCTTCATCAAGTCTGGATGAAGGTTTGGCGCACCAATTTCATAGGCAGCAGCCTCACCATATTCACGGATCTTATTATCAATCTCTTGACGGTTTTTCTCAACCAACTCTTCGATACGAGCTGGATGGATACGACCATCCTTAAGCAACATTTCCATGGTCATACGAGCAATTTCACGACGAATCGGGTCAAATCCTGACAAGGTTACCACTTCTGGTGTATCGTCGATAATCACATCGACCCCTGTCAAACTTTCAAAGGTACGAATGTTACGACCTTCACGACCAATAATGCGTCCCTTCATAGTATCGTCTGGCAGATGAACTGTTGAGTTTGTTGACTCCGCTACATATTCACCAGCGATACGTTGCATAGCTTGAACCAGGATATCCTTGGCCATTTTATCAGAACGTTCCTTGACCTCTTGCTCAGCTTCGCGAATACGGCTAGCAATCTCCTTGGTCAAGTTTTCCTCTGTCTGAGCCAAGATAATATCTCGTGCTTCTGCCTGAGACAGAGCACCAATACGCTCTAGTTCTGCTTCTTTTTGTCTTTCGACTTCCTCTAATTGCTCTTCACGCGCATCAAGGTTTTTCGCTCTATCAGAAATACTTTGTTCTTTTTGTTCAAGTGTTTGTTCTTTACTCGTCAAATTGTCGTCCTTACGGTCAAGGCTAGTAGCTCTCTCTGTCAAACGACTTTCGATTTGTTTGAGTTCTTGACGTTCTGATTTGAATTCAGCGTCCACTTCTTCACGGTATTTTCTGGCTTCTTCTTTGGCCTCCAATAGTGCTTCTTTTTTAAGAGACTTGCTTTCACGTTTAGCTTCATTAACAAGTAAATCCGCTTCACGTTCAGCTTGTCCACGTAAATTAGTTGCTTCTTGTTCAGCATTTAAAAGCATCAACTCTGCAGCTTCCTGAGATGATTTCATCTTGGCTGAGATGCTGACATATCCAATGACTAAACCAATGATGACGGCAAAAACAGCAATCGCAAGCGACATGATTTCCATGTTTTTACCTCATTTTATTGTTATTCCGAATGACATACATTCTTTTACATTCTACCATAAAAAAGTGATTTTCACAAACCTAAAATAGAATATGTTTTGGGGAAATTGAAGTGAATTTTAGGATTACACTTCTTTGGTTTTTTAAGGAGATAAGTCAGTGTCGCTATCAAAAAGTTCCACCGAATTTCTACAGCTATGGATTTTCTATTGTTGTGCCAAATAGTGTTCCACTAGATTCAAACATTTTGCTTTCAAGTCTTTGAAAATTCACTTTAGGAAATTACAGCTTATCTTCAAGATCAAATTTGTCATAAATTAACTTTTTTTATTTAGTTGTATCAATTTATTTCTTAAGTATTAATTTATCCTCATCGAAAGCTTTTAAAATATACTCATTAATCAATTTATTATCTTCTTCATTTTTTGAAAAATAAGTTTTAATATTATTGGGAGTTCTATGTTCTAGTAGACGATGGATAACATCATCACTTCTATCATGGAACCAGGTCCAATCTACTTCAGGATAAAGTCCTCGAATATCTTCTTCAATATCTTTTAAAATCTCAAAATCAGAAAAATATCCTTTTCTACTTAAGTTGTATAAATCTGATACAGACTTTTCTCTTGGGTCTGGGAAAGTTTTAACCCCCTCAACTCTTTTATCATTAATTCTTTTAATCAAATAATGGTAGATTTTATTTTGTATCTGAGGAAAATCATAGACATTATAACTCATCAAATCAATTACTTTATGGTAAATAATATTTTCTGATTCTTCATAAACTTTTAGAGTATCTAGAATGTCATCTTTAATATCCTTTTCAAAATACTTAAATAAGTGACATATCAAGTCAGAATATTCTATGATATTTTTTATATCATCATTTTTATATTTTATTCTTAAAATATCTGTATTAAATTTTTCGAGTACTATTATTGCAGTTTCCTGATCAGTTGAGCAGTATTCTAGTAACTGTGAATAGAGTGGATACACTGAATTATATAAAGAAAAATTTTTCTCAAAAATTTCATTTAAATGTTTATTTACAATCCCAATTATCTTAGATTTCAATGAATCTTTATCAATAACATCCATATTATCGAGGACAATTTTAATAATTCTCCTAAATTCCTCGCTCCAATTATAATACAGTGTTTGATTATTTAAAATTTCTATTACTTTTTCTATGTCAATATCATCAACAAGAGGAAGAAAAATTAGCATATTTTTAAGCTCTCGAAGATTTTCATCTTCAGTAATTTCAAGTCTTTCTTGAAGATAAGTAATTCGATTCAACAAGTAGTCTTTCGCTTTCTCAGTAACTTTTATTTTACCAAATGAATAGTTTCTAAAATATAAATTTACAACCTTAAAATCTATATTCGGAAGAATTAATTGAACATCATCCAAATCAAGATTTTTAAGCCAAGAAGATGTTCTATCGAAAATACTTGAGTCAGGATTTACATATGAATTATCATAACTGAGTAATAATATTTCTAAATATCTATTAATGATTGATTTATAAATCTTATAATGTTCAACACATAAACAATTTAATTTTAAAAAGTTATAAAGATTTTTTACTGTAAACTCCGCATTAAATAGATGATTATTAGCAGACCATCCTCCTCTTCTATAGCTTTCATGCTCTTCACGAATTTCATCAAATAATTCATTAATAGTTTCTAATTTTCTATATAAAAAATTGAAGTTAAGGATTGAATCTCTAAAAAATTCTATAATCTTTTTCTCATCTCCTGTAACCGAGTTAATAATTTGTTCTGTTAATTCGCTTAATTCTCCATCATAAAGTGGCTCTGCATAACTAGGTGTTTTTTCGTATCTATCAATTATTTGAATTTGCTGAAAATTAAATTCACAAACTAAGAAATTAAAATAGTCTTTCTGACGAAATGCTATATTAGCTAGTTCTCTAAATTTTGCTTTTGCTAAAGAATATTGTTTTTCTTCATACAACTTAAAAGCCTTACTTAAGAATCGATTCCCCTTTAAATCCCTAGGCTCACCAATCTCCATATCTAGAAAGCGATTTAATAAAGATTTTTTAGATACCATAATTCGTAATTCTTCATGACCATCAATTTCAAATCTTAATTGATCATTTCCAAACCAGCAATACTCATCATCCCAGTTTAAAGCCCTTTTCTTTAAATCAGAATATCTAGAAAAATCTTTCGCATCAATAAAACTAAGTCTATCTAAAAAAGCCAGTTGATTCCATAAATCATCAGCATTATTTACATCTTGACTTCGGTTTTCTGATAGAACCTCTAAAAAATCTTTTGTCCTGCAATACAATTTGTTCTGTTTTTCTGATGTCTCCTGACCTAGATTCTCTTCATTAGAGATAATGAAAATTCCTTGCTTCTTATAATACTCTCGAATGATCATAGACGGTTCCTCGGGAGTATAAAAATAAGCATTTTTAGCATCCAATTTAAATGTATTTTGAATCATTCTAAAAATTGAATTAAAAGTCGAATCACTTAGAGAATACCCCACAAACAATAGAGTATGATTCATTATCAATGACTGGATTAAAGTAGAAATCATTGGGAAGTTCAAATGATAGTCTAAATAATCATCTTCTTTCAAAACAATATTTTTCTTACTGAAGTCACCATGCATTTTAATCAAGTATCTTTCCGAACTCGTATAAGGGATGTCTTTATCCTCAGCGACTACATTGTACTTTAACAAGCCACTTTCAAATTGACTCTCCAGAAGTGAATCATAGTTTGTCGTAATAATATGTTTTGGTGCAATTTTTTCTATTAATTTATGTAACTCATTTGGTTTACTCAATCCCTTCTTAAAGAAAATTTCTTCTATCTTCTTTGTGTACTGATTTTTCCCAAAAGTATCATAATAATACTGAGCAATTCTCAGTGGACTATCTGTTCTTTCTCCTGGTATGTTCAATTCTTTTTTTAATGATTGAATCAATTCTCCCCAAGTTGGTAGATTAGAATTAGCTGATATTCCTGCACCAACAAACAAAACTAAGGAATTTTCTTTAATAGAATTCTTTATTTGAGTTATAGATAAATTATAATTTTCTTCCATATTTTAACTATCCTATCATTAGCTTGTATTACATAAATACAAATTATCCTTATAAATATTCTTTTTTATTACATAATCTTAAACATAAGTTTATCATGGTTTATAAATATAAAAATTTATTTGTCTTTTATATTCAATTTATGATTTTTAATATAACCAGTTCTCTTCATTATACCACAAAATAACAAGCATAAAGCGGATTCAAAGATAAAGATTAAGGTTTATATACTAATTTTCTTTATTGACTTTTTGTCTTCTATATTAGGGAGTTTATCATTTTCCAAAAACTTTATCTTCAATTTGTTAACTAAAATTTCTACAATCATGACCACCCGTCTAACGGGTGGTTTGAACCAGGGCTATAAGCCCAAATTACCAGCCAGCGCCTAAAGACGCTGGCTTTCACTTTGTTCAAGCCTTATTGCTCTTGACTCGTCACTTGCCTCT
>NZ_JASHCQ010000014.1:0-45853 GCF_047464035.1 Streptococcus mitis | reverse complement strand
CGATGAAATCAAGCATTAGTAAAACCAGTGGAACTTACCCTGACACGGATTTCCACTGGTTTTTAGGATTTTTATCAGACTAACTTCCACTTCTACTAGCGGTGGAACTTAGTTTGCGAATTTACCAATTTTTTCGTGATTTTTCTTTTAAAGTTCTACTGTCAGTACTTGACCTTGCTTAACAACCTGTTCTCCGGCAATATAAACATCATCTACATCACTAGATTTAACTGCATAAACCAGATGAGAAAGCATATTTTCTTGGGGTTGGAGATGGATTTTTCCTTGTGGTTGAATAACGAGAAAATCTGCTTGCTTTCCGACTTCTAGACTTCCTATCTGATTTTCCATTCCTAGGACCTTAGCCCCTTCGATTGTCAGAGCCTTGAGGGCTGTTTCGATTGGGAATTGGCTGGCATCCCCACTTTTCATCTTCTGAAGAAGGGCTGCAGTCCGTCCTTCCTCAAACATATCTAGATTGTTATTGGAGGCAACCGAATCCGTCGCAATTCCGACTGCTACTCCTGCTTTTTGCAGTTGAATGATAGGAGCAATCCCTGATGCCAGTTTGAGGTTACTAATAGGATTGTGGGCAATAGACACTTGAGAAGTTGCCAAGCGTTCAATTTCTCTCTCGTTTAATTCGACCCCGTGAGCAAAGACAGACGGATGATCTAAGTAACCCAGTTCTTCAAGAAAGGCGAGGGGGCGTTTGCCGTATCGTTTCAGGATAATTCCTGACTCCTCCTTGGTCTCCGCCACGTGGATATGGATTGGAATAGCAAGCTCTTTTGCCATGTCTAAACTTTCTTCCAGCAAGTCTCTATCACAGCTGTAGGGAGAATGTGGGGCTACCATCACCTTGAAATTTGGATTTTTATATCCAATAATTTCTTCAATGATTGCTCGAGTTCTGCTTATGGTCTCAGCAGTTGTCTCTGCCTCTGAAGAAAAAAGAGTCGGTGAGAAATAACAACGCATCTTGGAAGTTTTCACTGCCTGATAAATCCGTTCAATATCCACACCATTGGGATTATACATATCGTTAAAGGTTGTTGTTCCTGACTGGAGCATCTCTGTCAGAGCTTCTTTAACCGCCTTAGTAGTCATGTCGGGAGTAAATCCTGCTTCTGCAGGCCAGATATAGTCATTGAGCCATTCATGGAGATTGCTATCATCTCGAATTCCTCTCAATCCGGTCATAGCAGAATGGGTGTGACAATTGACCAAACCAGGCATAATCCAGGCTCCCTGATAGTCTATAATCTGCTCAGCTTGCTCTATAATCTCTGACTGCTCTTGACCAACATAGACGATTTGAGAATCCTTAACGGCTAAGATTCCATCTAGATAAACATGGAAATCTTTGTCACAAGTCACGATATTTACATGCTGAAAGACTTTCATTACAGGCTCCTTTTCTAAAAACAATTTAAAGTGAATAATTTTTCTAGCTATTGTAACAAAAAAGTCACCCGAAGGCAACTTTTTTATCTATAAGAGTTCGAAATTAGAATGGCTTATTCAGAGCTAAAAGCTGTAGCTTGCTGCATTTGGTAATACTTGCCCTTTCGAGCCATGAGTTTCTGATGGTTCCCATACTCAACAATGTCGCCATCCACTAAGACTAGAATCATATCCGCATCCTGAATGGTTGACAAGCGGTGGGCAATGATAAAGCTTGTGCGCCCCTTCATGAGTTTAGCAAAGGCATCCTGTACCAGCACTTCTGTCCGCGTATCGATGGATGAAGTTGCTTCGTCTAAGATAAGAATCTTTGGAATAGCCAGAAAAACTCGGGCAATAGTCAAAAGCTGGGCCTGACCAGCAGAGAGAGATTCTCCAGCATTTTCCAACTTGGTATCGTAACCCTGTGGCAACTGTTGGATGAAAAAGTCTGCATTGGCTGCTTTGGCAGCAGTAATCACCTGCTCCCGACTGGCTTTAGGATTTCCAAAGGAAATATTGTCATGAATGGTTCCTTGCTTGAGCCAGGTTTCTTGGAGCACCATACCAAACTGCTGGCGTAAAGAGGCGCGACTATAGTCATAAATGGATTTCCCATCCAGCAAGATATCTCCCGAGTTAATGGGATAAAAACGCATGAGGAGATTAATAAGGGTTGATTTCCCAGCACCTGTCGGACCAACAATAGCTACCTTACTACCAGCTGGAATATCAATAGATAAATCCTTAATCAAAATCTTTTCAGGATTGTAGCCAAAAGAGACATGTTTAAAGGAAATAGCTCCCTTAACTTGGTCACTGGTCAAGACTGCTTTGCCTGTTTCAGCTACCTCAGGACTCTCTAAGACTCCATAAACACGCTCTGCGCAAGCGAGAGCACTTTGCAACTCAGCTAGCACTGAAGAAATATCGTTAAAGGGCTTAGTGTACTGTTGGACATAATTCAAAAAAGTCACTAAACGCCCGATAGTCAAGGTAGAGCCTATCATTATACGATAAGCTCCCACTCCAGCTAGAAGCGCATAAATGAGCGCATTTACAAAGCGAGTCGAAGGATTAACTGTTGAAGAATAAAAGATAGCTGACTGAGAATAACCTGCATAATTGGCATTAGCCTCGTGCAGCCTTTGGATAAACTCTTCCTGAGCATTAAAGGACTGGATAATGGTCTGCTGGCTCAACGATTCTTCAATTAATTGTGTCTGAATCCCCCTCGTCTCTGTTTGCTTCTGGAAGAGATGATAGGATCTCTTGGCAATAAAGCGTGAAATTACCATAGACAGTGGCGTCAACAGCAAGACCAAAAGAGTCATGAGGAGATGAATTTGAATCATGGCTAGAATGCTGACTAAAATCATCAAGACACCAATAAAAAATTGGTTAAATATCATGGTCAAACCAGCTGCTAACTGCTCGATGTCTGTGGTCACACGACTGACCATCTCTCCACTTCCTTGACGATCCACAAAAGCAATCGGTAACCGATGAAGCTTATGTATGATTCGCTCTCGCAAGTCTCTGGTATAAGAGAAGATTAGGCGATTATAGAGAAGAGGATTGACCCACTGTACAAGGGTATTTCCTATGACCACCAAGATCATTTGGAGAAAAATCTGCCAAAAAACTGGTGAAGAGCCCGTCACTAGGACTTGGTCGATGACCTGTCCGATTAAGATTGGTAGGTAAATCGATAAACCAACCTGGGCAATAGTTCCTAGAAAGGCTAGAAAAAGAAGGAAGGGATGACTTGCTAAATCTTTGGCCAAACGTGTGAATGTTTGATTTGCAGTTTGTCGTCTCATGCTAGTCCTCCTTTCCATGTTGGGATGCATTGATTTCTCGATAGACTTGACTGGATTTCATCAAGTCCTCGTGCTTGCCGATAGCTAGGAGCTCCCCTTTTTCCAAGAGGAGAATCTTGTCTGCCATCTGAAGCGTCGAAGTCCGTTGAGAAATCAAGATTAAACTTGTATTTGGCAGGTTTTCTCGGATAGCTTTCAAGAGCTTAGACTCAGTAATAGTGTCCAGTGCTGAGGTCGCATCATCTAGGATGAGAAACGGAGTCTGGCGCAAAACTGCTCGTGCGATGGACAGCCTTTGTTTTTGACCGCCCGAGAAATTTCGCCCTCCTGCCTCAACTATGGCATCCAAGAGTCCTTCCTTTTCACTGACAAAATCCTTTGCTTGCGCAATTTCCAAGGCCTGCCAGAGTTCTTGGTCTCTTACTTCTTGATGTAAACCTAGAGTCAAGTTGGAACGAATGGTTCCTTTAAAGAGTTCGACTTTTTGGGGCACATAGGCAATCCAAGACCGCCACTCCTCTAAATTACTAGGACTAGATCCATCTCGATAAAGGTCAATGCTCCCCTTGTCTGCTGGATAAAGTCCAAGTAAGACTTGCACCAAGCTTGATTTACCAGAACCCGTCCCTCCGATGATACCAAGGATTTGCCCTTGCTGCATATCAAAGGAAATGTCTCTCAGAGAAGGCTGGGCCGCATCAGGATAGGTAAAGGTCAATTCTTGGACTTGTAAAATCTGATTGCTGGTAACTTGCTTTTTCTCTAATTCTAAATAAATATCTTCTGGAGCCTCAGCAAAAACTTCCTCGATTCGCTTGGCAGAGATATAGGACTGATTGAGAGAATTTATCAGCATAGCTAGCTTAACCAATTCCACCAAAATCTGTAAGAGATAGTTGATAAGGGCAATGAGAGCACCTTGACTGAGCAATCCTCCTTGAATAGAAATATAGCCTTGCCATATAATAACGAGGAGAGTTCCATTTACAATCAGATAGGTCAGGGGTGTTAATAAACTGGACCAGAAACCTGTCTTTTCTTGTAATCTAGCATAGACTTGGTTAAGAGTTTGAAAAATCTGTAACTCTCGTTTTTCTTGTCCAAAAGCACGAATAACCCGCATTCCTTGTAATTGCTGACGTGTTTCCTGAACCAGTTGATCCGTTTTCTTTCTCAGACTGCTGTAGAGAGGATTAACCAGTCTAGAGAGCCCTACAATAACAATGGTCAAAATGACAACCATGACCAAGAACCAAAGAGTCAGCTCAGCTGAGATTCGATAGGCCATAAAAATGGCTCCAAAAACGATAATAGGCGCTCGTAAAAAGAGACGCAGGAATTGATTGATACCAGTCTGAATCTGGTAGGTATCCGAAATCAAGCGAGTGACCAAGCTAGAAGTGGTCAAACGATCTCTGCTGTCCTTGGGCAAGGAAAGAATATGGCGATAGAGGTCACCTGTCAATTCTTTGGCAAATCCAACCGCAGCCTTAGCTGAGTAGAACTGGGCTATTAAGGCTACTACCACACCAATCACTGCAAAGATAAGGAGCAACCCAATCTGCATCCAGAGATGTCCTTGATTTCTCTGGGGCAAGGATTGGTCAACAATCCCAGCAATCACCATGGGAACCAAGAGCTCAAACACAGCTTCTAGTAACTTGAACAAGGGGGCTAAAATGGATTCCTTGATGTAGGGTTTAAAGTAAGATAATAGGTGTTTCATAAATCCCTTCTATTCGTATTCTGGAAATGAAGAAAGTGGGAAGTACCCACCCTCTCTGTTTTATTTGTTTAAGTAAGGCAGTAGATAGCCATATCCTTCCTCTTCCATCTCATCCTTGGATACAAAACGCAAGGAAGCCGAATTGATACAGTAACGGAGGCCACCAAACTCACGCGGTCCATCTGTGAAAACATGACCCAAGTGAGCATTCCCCGACCTAGAACGAACTTCGATTCGCTCCATTCCATGGCTGAGATCCTTGTAATAATGAATCAATTCCTTGGAAATCGGACGGCTAAAACTTGGCCAACCACAACCTGAGGCGAACTTATCCTTGGCAAAAAAGAGTGGCTCACCCGTCGTAATATCTACATAAATCCCTTCTTCAAAGGTTTGGTCATAGGCATTGGTAAATGGAGCCTCTGTAGCAGCTTCTTGGGTAACACGATAGGACTCTTCAGATAAACTGCCCTTTAACACCTCTTGACTAGGCTTTTCATAGTTAGAGGCATCAATCAATGGCTTATCAGCATCGGTCACATCGATATGACAGTAACCTGAAGGATTCTTCTTAAGATAGTCTTGGTGGTAATCTTCAGCTAAAATATAGTGGCGAAGTTTCTCCACCTCTACTGCAATCTTTCGCCCAAGCATGCGCTCCTGCTCCTGCACCACTGTGTAGATAGCTGGCAAGTCTGCTTCATCCTGGTAATAAATCCCCGTTCGATATTGGCGACCACGGTCATTCCCTTGTTGATTGATGGATAAAGGGTCGATGACTCGGAAATAATAAAGTAAAATCTCTCTGAGTGATACTGTCTTCTCATCGTAAATCACTTGAACTGTTTCTGCATGGTCTGTTTCCTTGAGCAGCTGGTAATTGGTCGTTTCGACTTGTCCATTAGCATAGCCAACACTGGTTGCTAGCACTCCCGAAATGCGTGAAAAATATTCCTCTAAGCCCCAAAAACAACCGCCTGCTAGATAAATTTCTGCCATCTTTATTTCTCCTTTATCAAGTTTTTAACTAATACTCTTCGAAAATCTCTTCAAACTACGTCAGCTTACATCTGCAACCTCAAAACAGTATTTTGAGCTAACTTCGTCAGTTCTATCCACAACCTCAAAACAGTATTTTGAGCAGCCTGCGACTAGCTTCCTAGTTTGCTCTTTGATTTCCATTGAGTATAAACTTCTTTTCAAAAAAAGGATAGGAAGCCCTCTGGTCGAGAGTTTCCCCATCCTATCATCTATTCTTTATTTTGCTTCGACACGGACACCTTGGGTATCAACTTTCAAGTCATGAAGTTTTCCTTTGAAAGGTTGCTTTTCCAATTCTGCCTTAATCGCCGGCATCTTGTCATGAGAAGCCAAGACCATAACTGTCGGTCCAGCACCAGAAAGGTAGGTTGCATAGGCACCATTTTCTTTGGCTACTTGCTTAATCGTCGCAAATTCTCTCACCAAGTCCTGACGGTAACGTTCGTGGAAGAGGTCTCCCTCGATTGCTTGCCCAGCGGTCACCATGTCTCCTGCCAACAAGGCCGCAACCGCCACATTGGCGATAGAACTAGCAGCAACAGCTTCTTTGTAGGACAATTTTTTAGGCAAGACACCACGGCTGTCTCGAGTACGCAATTCATAGTTTGGAATGTAGGCTAGGAAATCACACTCTGGGAAGTCAGCCACGATAGCTGAAACTTGTCCATCAACAGAGCTTGCAATAACGAGATTACCATAAATGGCTGGAGCCACATTATCAGGATGTCCTTCAATCTTGGTCGCCAACTGCAATTTTTCATGGTCTGACAAGTTGAGCTGGCCCAGTTGGTTGGCTAGTTCAATACCAGCAACAATAACCGAGCTAGAAGAACCCAAGCCACGCGCCAAGGGAACATCACTGGTCATTTTCAAACGTCTTGGGTGCAAGTCTGGTACAATTTGCAAAGCGATTTTGAGCAAGAGATTACGTTCGTCATGTGGAATCCATTTGCCAATCTGGTGTTCAATCAACCACTCATCTCGTTCTTCACAGACCTCGATTTGAAGGTACTTGGTTACAGCTACACCGACCGAGTCAAAACCTGGCCCGATATTGGCACTGGTTGCAGGTACAATAATCTTCATCTTATTCTCCTAGCACCTTGAAGGTATTCAAGAGGTCGAATTCTGAAACCTTCTTCAATTCAGCTGAGACATTTTCAAGTTGAGATTTATTAATCTTGTGTGTAATGATAACGACACGCGCCTTGTCACCCTCTTTTCCGTCTTGGAGGATTTGCTTGAAGGAAATATCTTGAGCATTAAAAATTTCAGCCAACTTCAAGACCTGACCTTTTGAGTCTGGTGCCAAGATTGAGAAGTAGTAGTTTGCTTTAACATCCTCAGGATTTGCCAAGACCAAGTCACGGCTGTATTCGTTGAAGTCTTTACCGATGGTTCCATCATTCAGGCGACGAACGATACGAACAATATCAGCTACAACACTTGTTGCAGTTGGTTTTTGACCAGCACCTGGTCCGTAGTACATAGACTCACCAATACCGATAGATTCTACAAAGACAGCGTTCATTACGCCATTCACACTGGCAAGTGGATGCGCTTTAGGAAGGAAAGTTGGAGTTACTTCTGCAGCAATTCCTGAAGGAGTTTCCTCGATAGAACCAACCAATTTCACTACATAACCAAGCTCTTGAGCTACAGCTACATCTTCTGGTGTGATGTTGCGGATTCCCTTGTGGGCTACATCATCAAAGGCAACCTTCATGCCAAAGGCAAATTGGCTCAAAATAACCATCTTGTAGGCTGCATCAATCCCATCCACGTCATTTGTCGGGTCGCTTTCTGCAAATCCTAGACGTTGCGCTTCCGCAAGAGCATCGTCGTAAGACCATCCTTCTTCCACCATCTTGGTCATCATGAAGTTAGAAGTTCCGTTGACTACACCAAGCACGCGCGTGATTTTATCAGAAGCCAAGGAATTTGCCAAAGTACGAAGAATTGGAATCCCACCAGCAACTGCTGCTTCGTAGTAAAGTGCTACCTTATTAGCTTTAGCGATTTCTAACAATTCTGCACCATGGACAGCCAAAAGGTCCTTGTTAGCAGTAACAACGTGTTTTCCAGCTTCCAAGGCACGAGTGATAAAGGTCTTAGCAGGTTCGATACGTCCCATCAATTCCACTACGATGGTAATATCTTGGTCTGATAAAATATCATCCACATTGGTTACAAAGTTAAAGTCATTCCCTGCTACAAGCAAGCGATTCTTTTCTTCTTCATCCTTGACCAATACCTTAGCAACTTCGATATCTGAATGTGCTGATTGATTGATTTTTTCTCCATTTTCCTTTAGAAGGAAAGGCACGCCACTTGCAACGGTACCAAATCCTAGTAAAGCAATTTTAACTGTCATGTTTGTCTCCTCGAAATTTTCTAATATAGCCATTATAACAGAATTTTGTGAAAATTCCTATTATAGTAAATCACTATTTCAGTCTAAAAAAGAAAAAACGAATCAAACGATTCGCTCTTCTTAAAATCTGGAAATAGCTTTCCAAAAATGATTATCCAATCTTTTGCAGATTAATCACCGCATCGTGATTCATCAAGACTTGACCATACTCCTGCAAGACTGAGCGACTGATGTCACTATCATCTGCAAACTCGCGCATACGGGCCAAGAGCCAAGCTGGATATGGACTTGGATGATTTTCAATATCCACTAAAATGGTCAAATAATAGCGCTCATTCATCTTGTAAAGTTCAGAAGTTTCCATCTCAAAAGTCACTGTCTTGGCAAAAGCAACCAAATCAGTTAATTTTGCGAAAGAAAGGATGTAATAGATGTAAGGCTCTTTCTTACTTTCAACTCCTTGTTCATCCTGCTCTTGCTCTTCTTCCTTAGCTTCGACTTGCTCTAGAGATTGAATCGCTTCGATATCATCCTTGGTTTTATCTGCGATGCTTTTTTCCAAAGTTTTGATAAATTCATCAGGCGACATTTGAGCCAATTCTTCCATATCTGGTAAATCCGATAAGTCTTCAAAATCTAGATTTTGGTCAATCTTTGATTTGGTTACAAAAACATCTACCTTATCAGGTTTTGGAGTCACACGGAAGCTCAACATACCTGTATCCAAAAAGCTCTCAGGCATCTCTAGCTCATCCAAGATAGCATAAAAGAACTCTTCTGTTTTTTCTTGAGGAACAAGAAAGTCAGCAATCTCCATGCCACGATCCATCAAATCCTCTAAAGACATCGTGATTTTCAAAGTTGTATCACTAATTTGTTTCATTTTCATTGCTAGTAACCTCATACTTTCAGTTCTATCTATTATACTAGATTTTTACGATTTTATCAAAAGAATGAAGCGAGAATGTGATATAATACTAGAGACCATTTTACAATACAAGAAAGAAAGTACAATGAAAAATATAAAAGTTAATGCACTGGCTAGCTTACTAGTCAATGTTCTCAATATCGTTTTTCCTCTGATAACCAATCCTTATCTAACACGGATTCTCAGCAAATCCAATTACGGTTATTTCAATACCGCCAATACCTGGGCTAGCTTTGTCATTCCTTTAGCCGCATTTGGAATCTACAACTACGGGATTCGAGCTATCAGTAAGGTCAAGGACGATAAGAATAAAATCAACTATGTCTTTTCTAAGTTGTTTTATATTTCTGTTTTCACTTCTATCCTGACAACTGGTATCTACTTCCTTATTATCTTTTTTGACACCAGCATTGAAAATCTTAAAGTTCTCTACTATATCTTAGGTGCACAGGCACTCTTCCAATTCCTCAATATCGAATGGATGAACGAGGCTTATGAAAACTATGCCTTCATCCTATATAAGACCTTAATTATCCGGATTTCTATGTTAGTTGGAATCTTCACCTTTGTAAAAACAGCAGATGATATTGTTCCTTATGCCATTGTCATGAGTACCACCACTATTCTAAATTATCTACTTAGTTTTCTTTGGATCAAGAGAAAAGTTTCATTCGTTAAGATTAGTTTTGTGGAATTAACCAAAGAATCTAAGCCTCTCTTTACTATGCTGCTATTAGCAAATTCCAGTATGCTCTATGGCCTGCTCGATAGAATATTCATAACCAATGGACCTGATGAAAACTACATTTCTTATTATGCGATCGCTTCCAACATCGTTATGTTAATTGCTGGTGTCCTAGGTGGAGCTATAAACGTAAGTGTTCCACGTCTCAGCTACTATCTTGGAAAAAAAGATTACAATTCCTATAGATCTCTTGTGAATCAAACAGCATCATTTTTCTATTTCCTCATAATTCCAACAAGTATTGGAATTATGATTTTAGGAAGTTATGCAACCGTTATTTATTCTTCTGAAAAATATCTTGAGGCGGGAATCATTACTAGCATTTTTGCTTTTCGAAGTGTTATCTGGGCCATTGAGTTGATTCTGGGTAGACAAATTATATTTATTAATAATCACGAAAATCGTCTAACTGCCTTTTACTTTATTGGTGGTGGATTAAATTTCCTACTCAACTGCTTCTTGTATTTCAATAATATATTTTCACCAGTATACTATCTCGTCACTACTATAAGTGCAGAAATCATAGTCGTTCTACTTGAAATTCACTTTATCAAAAAATATCAGTTACTTAAATTGAAAGAAATTTTCACATTTCTTATGCGCTATAGCATTGTCTCACTAGGATTTATTCCCATTTACCTAACTTTTAAAACGCTCTTTCAAATAACGTCTTATACAGTAACTTTGAACATGATTCTCATGGTTCTCTCTACCATTGTAGGTTGTACTATTTACTACCTCTTAACACTCTTTATCACAAAAGATAAAACACTCCACTATGCCCTAAATCTTATACTAAGTAAGATTAAAAAAACAACCAACTAATCATTATGTTATTAGTAAATTTTCAATAAAAGCGACTTCTTTTGTCTCTTTGTCAACTGTAGTGGGTTGATGAAAAGTTATAATCTGGAGAGGACCAACTTGGTTCTCTCCTTTTTGATGTTCAAAGCGATGAGGATTCTAGTTTTAATTGAAGTTTTTAAAGTTCCGGAAGCCAAAAGTATTGCACTTGATGACCTTAATGATGTTATTAGTAGCCTCTAGTTTCGCGTTTGAGTAATGCAGCTCCAGTGCGTTCATGATTTTGTCCTTATCTTTCAAAAAGGTTTTAAAAACAGTTTGAAAAATAGGATTTACACAAGAAATCGTTTCTTCAATCAATTCAAAAAAATGGTTTGTTTATTTCTCTTGGGAATGAAATAGTAATAGTTGATAGAGTTCATACCTCTCTCTATGTTCTTGAGAGTATGCAGGGAGCTTTTCGAGAATCTCATTATTAGTCCAGTGTGAGCGAAAAGTAGGGCGATAAAATCGTTTATCACTCAGCTTACGACTATCCTGCTGGATGAGCTTCCAGTAGTGCTTGACAGCCTTGTATTCATGGGATTTTCTATCGAATTGGTTCATGATTTGAACACGGACACGACTCATAGCACGTCTGAGATGTTGTACAATGTGAAAGCAATCAAGTACAATTTTTTCATTTGGGAAAAGCTGTTGAGCTATTCAGAAGACTTGAAACACCACTACAATGTCTATCAGCTCTTACTTTTTCACTTTCAGAATAAGGAATTTTTTGGACTTATTGAGGACAAGCTAAAACAGGTTCATACTCTTTTTCAGACTGTCTTTAAAACCTTTCTCAAGGACAAAGAGAAGATTGTCAACGCACTCCAATTACCTTATTCCAACGCTAAATTAGAAGCGATCAATAATCTCATCAAACTTATCAAACGAAATGCTTTTGGTTTTCGGAACTTTTACAAATTCAAAAAACGGATTTTTATCGATCTGAATATCAAAAAAGAAAGGACGAAATGTGTCCTTTCTCGATTTTAGTTTTTCTTCAACCCACTACAAATAGCATAGAGCTGACAATTCAAGGTCATACTTTCCTTTAATTTGACATAATCTACAAATTATATGTGACCACACCTAGAACATTTTTGTTTAGGTTTTTAATTACTTGGAGCTGTTCTTCAAAGTTTTTATATCTAGTTATACCATACTCTTCTACAAATAAAATGTTGTCAGAATCTAATACAGACTTAATGTTATTTATATTTCCAATGACAATATTTTCTGGCAAGGCTTTAGCATATTGCTTAGAAAATTTATCAAAAACATTTTTATTTGTTGCTATAACTAATAAGTTCTTATTTCCATTCTTATATTGTATAACATCTTTAAAATTAGCTACAGTATCTAATTTCACTACAAAATCTATACCATATTTTTCATAATCTCCAGCTCTATTAATAGTTGGATTAAAGATATACGCTACTACGTTAACAAATATTACTAAAAACAGAGCCCCAATTCCGAGTATAATCACACGAATGAATAACGTAACTTTATTTACTCCAGATTCTATGTCATTTTTTTCAAGTTCTTTTGAATAAACTGTCCCCAATTTTTCAATTGTGACACCAGAGTATGTCTGTTTATATTTATCAATCAAATAATCCAATTTCTGTTCAATAATATCATTCGCCAATTTACTTGGTGTTAATATTTTCACTGTAATCCCTGCATTATTTAATAAATAATTTACTTCTATCTTTTTGTTCCAAAAATCAAAATTTGAGTTTTTAAGTGTAACCTCAGATGTCATTAATTCTGATGCAATTTTTTTCATATCTGATTCTGACTGGTCATTGAATAAATAAGCTCCATTTAAATTGGATTGAATTAAACGTCCATAGAAATCACTATATCCTCCAATCGTGTTACTATTAGGAGTTTTAGTTTCAACTTCTGGCGCTATGATTTTATACGAAAGATAACTAGAATAATTACTAGTATCCTTTACAACAGACTTTGTTGTAAGTACTTTATAAGAGTATGGAATAGCTAAACAAAGAAATAAAACTATTAGTGAAACTAGATTTAATACTCTTCTCTTATAAATATTTGCAAATAAATCTGCAATCGAATAATTATCAAACATTATATATCTCCTTTATTATTAACTGTGTATTTTACTTTTCTTTCTATTAGGGTTGCTGCAAAAAATATAACAAAAACAATTCCCCAATATTGCAATGTAACTAAATTAAAGAAACTCTCTGTAAAGCCTCCTCTCGGCATAAAGAATAGATTATTTAAAATTAATAACGTAATACTGAATAATAGTACTCCGGATTTATAAGCTGATTTTATCATAAATATGAAACCTATCCCCATTAGAATACTCAACAGAAATAGTCCAAGCATTCCATAATCAGTATACATTTCCATTATATAGCTTCCACCTATGCCATGACCTGCCAAATAATCCTGTTTCAAAACAATATACGAAATATTGTGAGCGTATCTGTCACTTTCAAGAGCTAATTCTAGACTATTATTAGCACTAGTAAAGGGAGTTCCACCAAATAAAATTCCTAAATTCCCTCTGGTGATATACTCAATTATAGGACTAAATGTATAATTTCTAAACTCTTTTATCGGTAAATTACTTCCATACAAGTATCCTCTGGCTAAAACACCAAAACTTGTACCTTGTTTGTAGATAAAATCCACCAATAACTCAGCTATACTCATATTCCCAATACCTTGTCCATCACGGGCATAATTCAAGAAGCCCATAATAAGCATCATGATAGGTGTCCCTATATAGAGCATAGATTTTTCTTTTACACCTATCCAAACACCTTTTTCTGTCTGATTTCTCACAAAAAAATAAACAAATGAAAAAATCAAACTTAGTACAAATGGGTTTCTTGTTCCTATTAAAAGATTGAATACATTTGCAGTAACAAAGAGGCCTAACACTATCGTAGAATGGCGTTTATTTGGTTTTGTAGCTAGATATATACACATAGCATAAACTACAAACGTTGATAATGTATAGGTGAAATAAGGTAGCTCACTTTTGAAATCAGCATAATATTCATAATATGAAACATTTAATCTGTACATTAATCTTTCGATTATTCTTACTAAGTAAAATGGATACGAGAACAAAAATACTGATAACGATACTTTCCGTACACTATCTATAAATCGCTTATTTTTGAGGGCTTTAATCTCTTCTTTTAATTTGTTTTCTCTTTTAGAAATTAAAAGACCTCCTATAGTTATGCCAATAATAGAAACAATAACAGCCAAAAATGAAAATCTATAGACATCTTCCTGATAAGTATTTATTAGTCCATATTTAAAATAATCGATTGTTGGTCTAGAAACCAAAAAAAGAAATATTGTAATGTAAAAAATAAGATGGATTATATAGTACTTTATATTGTTAAAACAATATAAAGTACTACTAACAATAAGCATAATTAAAGTTAACAATAAGGTTACAATTGAGTCATCATATATATATATAATTCCTAAAAAAATAGTTATAGTATAGCTAAATAGCGTAATTAAATAATACAATTTTTTCCATTCTATTATCAAATAATCACCTCATTCCTATGTGTACTAACTTAAAATACATCCCCATTAGAAATAACATCATTCTTAAAATTATATAAGTATTCCGATAGTTCTGATTCTATAACCTCTACTTCCGGAATATAATTAACATCTCTATTGTAAACTTGTAAATTATTCACAGATATATTCGGATTGAAATACCTAAATTTTTCTTTGTGATGGATACAATCTATACCTATGAAGTTTTCTATTTTTTCTTTTGTTTCTTCATAATGTAAAACTAAATCTTCAAAATTTAATCTTAATGTTAAAGTCTCTGTTTTTTTCTCATTTTCTCTCATCATTTTGTAATAATTACAAAATGTCTTAACATCTGTTGGGTATGGCACCTCTTGATTTCTTGGCTTCCAAAAGTATTTATTCATGATAAATACATCTCTGGGATCTCTTGAAACAATTATTGGAAGCAATCCATCAATTTTATAATTATCTATTAAATTAAGATTATGAGGTAATAAAAGTTGGTCTAGTACTATATTCTCTTCTGTATCGGATATTTGTTTTATAACATCAACAATAAACTGTCTACTTTTTTCATAAAAGTCATCCGAAGATACCATACTCATTTCTAATTGTACTTGTTTTAATTTTGCAGTTTTTTTAAATATAACTCTCTTTATAATTCTTATAAACCAAGCTATTTTTGATGGTTTTTGATAATAGTACCATACTCCACGATATTTACTCGTTATTATCGAATCTAAATAACTATCTACTATATTCATGAAATTTTGGGAAATTTTTTCTTTATAATTAGCAATTCCCCAACCACCATAAATATACAATTTTTTCATAAGTTTTCTGAAACTCTTTACAGCTTCATCACTCCTAATAACATTGTTATTATAAAGCAATTTATACTCTAAATCAAATAATCCATCAGGTGCATGTAAAAATACATATTCAAAGTCTGAATTTTTCGTGTTTATTCCTTCATATTCTCTTAATAAATCTGTCACAGCTGAGGATCCACTTCCCATATAACTCATAGGAATTATTATTTTATCCATAATTTGTTCACCTATAGTTCATTAATTATTTTTTTGATACTGACAATCTGTTTATCTAAGGAATATTTATCAACATACTTCTGACATACTTCCGAATTAATGAATCTATCTTCCTTCTTTTTACTAAGCTCTTCTATAAGATAGTTACAAATTTCTTCATTATCATCAGAAACAAATCCACATTTTTGATTATTATATAATTCTTTCGTCCCTCCTACAGGAGTACTAATAAACCCCTTTCCTAACGTTAACGCTTCCACCAAAACTGTAGGAAACCCTTCTGCTTCTGATAATAAAACAACATAAGATGCTTTTTTTATGTATGGATATGGATTGTCAACATATCCTAACATAAATACATTTTTTTCTAAATGATTGTCAACTACAAATTTACTAACGTATTCCTCTAAATCACCTTTCCCTAATAAATATAATTTTTTATCAGGTATTTTCTCAACCACATTCTTAAAAACTTCTAACAATCTCTTAATCCCTTTAGCTTCCTCTATACGTCCTAAATAAATGAGACTGTCATCTTCAAATTTAATATTTACATCATCAAGAGATTTAGTGTGAATTTTTTGAAAATCGTATCCATTATATACTAGCTCTATGTTTTTAGCATATTCAGGATAAATTTCTTTGATAGACTCTGATGTTTTTTCTGATATACTTATTATTTTGTTAACATGTTTTAATTTTTTACCTTGTCTAATTCTAGAAAATTTATGGTTTTTTAGATTATAGATTGTTCCATGATTCCAAGATATTGTTTTCACATCATTACTAAGTAAGTAAACTGGATATAAATAATTAAAAGCTATTTCATAATCATATTTTTTACTCGTTACTAGATATCTAAATAATTTTGGGAAAAACAAAAATAGGTTCCACTTAATTTTATTAAAAAAACTGGAATTTTCTAGGTTTTTGAATATAGGTTTTAGTACATTGACTTTTCTAGTGTTACTTTCTCCAATACCACGATGATTTATCTCTAAAACATCAATATCATACTCATCACTTAATCCATTGGAAATGTTTTCCAAAATTTTTTCGGCTCCGCCCCCCAAACTAAAAGACCATGTGATAAATAAAATTTTCTTTTTACTCATATTTCACCTATTTCAATAACTTTTTCACTATACTTTTTTGATTAAATTTAATTAAATACATAAGTAATTTTCTCTTCAATGGTTGACTCTTTAAATACTGATTGTGTATCCAATTAGGATATTTTTTATTTATTTTTTCAAGGTACTCTTTTAATAGGGGAGATTTTTTATCAATTCTTAAAATATTAGCGTATCCACCATACAACATATGGTACCAGTTATAATATTCTAACTCTTCTTTATATTCCCCTGGATAATTTTCTGTATAATAGGCTTCTACACTGTTTAACATTACTTCTATATCTCTTATTTTATTAATAGGAGTTCCGCCACGCATAATAGAACCTTCTGTTAAATAATATTTGTATATGCTAAAATTAAAATATTTAGCCCTACTTACATTAGGCCATAATTTTGCCACAAACTCAAAATCTTCATATAAATAACCACTTTTAAAGGTTAGTTTAGTTCTTCTTAAAAATTCTAAATCATATATATAATGCCAGACAGCATTCGTCAGAGTGAAAAGTTTCTTTTCTTTATTAGGAATAAGTATAGTATTTTCTTGTATTCCCATACTTATAGTCTCTAATTTACTGTAATCATATCCTACTCGATAATCAAATATATTTACTTCTTCTAGTTTTTGATTAGCTATAAATTCTATTGCTCCTTCATCTATCTCATCATCTACATCAACAAACCATAGATAATCTCCACTAGCCTCTTCTAAAATTACTTTTCTTACATGAGCAATTCCTGCATTATCTTGAGTTACAACTTTTATAAATGATAATTTATCACTATATTCTTTTAATATTGTTTTACTATTATCTTTTGAACCATCGTTTACTATTAACAATTCTAACTCTATGTTTTCTTTTGCTTTCTCATACTCTTTGAGTATAGAATCTATACAGCGGGATATATATTTTTCTCCGTTGTATACTGGTATGCCTATCGTTAATTTCATTCTTTTTTTCCTATTATTTCTTTTATAAACGAATATACTCTCTTAGAATTCTGATCATCGTGTATTCTAAAAAACTTTTCAATTTTTTCTTTGTATCTATCTTCCAAGATCCACTTATTATTAAATTGTTTTTGAATATCTGATATTAATTCATCTAGGGTATCTATTGATTTTCCGAAGCCATCTTTATAGTCATAGTATCCTTCTTCGTACTGACCCTCCCTAAATTTTTTATAATCAAATTGATAAAACAAAACTGGCTTTCTCATATAAGCAAAATCCATAAATACACTTGAATAATCTGTAATTAAGAAAGCTGACTCTTTTAATAGTTCTTGTATATCATATTTTTTCCAATCTGCCAATATTATATTATCCGAATAAGTTTTAAATTCTTGTAGATTGTTTTGCATATTCCTATGCGGATAAAAAATTAAAGTTAAGTCATTCACTTCTAAAAAAGCTTTTAGGTCCTTATTCAATAAAAACTCATTCCATTTTTTAAAATATTCACTTTCTGTAAAAGTACTACCTTCATTAAAGTCAGTTCTAGCTTTAGTATTTAAGTTCAACCATTCTCTCCATGTAGGCATTACAAGAATTTGATTATTTTTTACAATGGTATTATGGAGGTTGTCAAATCTAGGAAAACCTAAATATTGTACATATCCACTAGGGTAACCAAACTTTTCCTTTATTTCTTTGTACTCTTGTTCTGCTCCACATATAAAGCCACGCATCTTTGTATTTTCATAATATAGCCATTTAGCATCAGAAACCGTTATTCCATGTTGTAAAAATACTTTATTGGTTTTTAATCCTAAATATACTTCCATAAAATTAAATACAGCTGGATTAGGATTTCCTGCTTTCTGTGTACTTACATTTACTCCCGCACTAAGATAATAAACCCAGTGTTTAAAAGACCAATACTGGATACATTCTCCTAACTCTTTGACTTTATGAGCATCAGGAGATTTCAAATCAATAACATATATTACATTTTCCTCTGGGTGATTTTTTCTAATATATTTAAACAACCAATATCCATTATCTCTAGCTTCTTTTTCACTTTCGCATATTAGTATTAGATTCTTATTCTTGCGTCTGAAGAATAGAGAAATAACATAGGCTATAGGAAAAATAAATATAAGCGAAATAATATCTCTTATAGAAATTAATCTTAGTTTTTCTACAAAATTTCTATTCATCTGTATACCTCCTTAGAATCTTTGTGAAGTTTGATCAAACTTTCCACCTTGTTTGCTTTTTTCATTTAATAAACTGTTGATAGTTGTGATATTATTTGCAGGGTATTGCTTTCATGGACAAAGTAACAGGTGTGATTTATAATCCTGCTGATAAGGTTTGATATAGGTTGTTTCCTTGTCACGAATGGTAATAAAAAGATTGCGGTCGACAAAATCCTTATTACTCTTTGACAAGAAATAACGTTCATCTGCATAACGAGGCCATAATTCTGCTAATTTTTCATAATCTTTACGGGGCATAAAAAAATCTAGATCATCATCCCAAGGAATAAAACCCTTGTTTCGAAGGGCACCAATAGCACCTCCACCACAAAGATAACAAAGCAAATCATGTTCTTTACAAAAGGCCACAAAATATTCAGCCATCTCCAGACTTCGAGCCTGAATTGCTTTTAAATCAGTCATATTGTTCATTATTCTTTCTATCGTATCGCTACATTATACCACAAATAAGGGATGAAAATCTATTGCAGACTGTAAAAAATCAAAGCTTGACTGCTGGATAAATAGCCTTCAAACTCTGATTTTTCTATCTTATCTCATTCCCATTTGAGCGAGCTTGGTTTGATATTTATTTTGGTCTACTAAGAGTGCCTGTCCTCCATAGACATCATAGGCATCGACCCAATCACCTAGTTCTGGAACCGTTAATCTCTCAATGCCATTTTGTGCTCCATCTAGGAAGGATAAACCATTGGTCAATAAGAAACTATAAGGAACATTCGTAGAGGTCATCCCAAAGACCTTACCAAGTGCTTCTGATCCAGTAAAGAGTTTGGTTGGATCCTTGAGTTGCTGTAGAACAGCTGTCAACACTTGCTGTTGTCTCTTGGTACGACCGTAATCACCTTCATCATCATCACGGAAGCGTGCATAATTGAGCAAGGTTGAACCGTTCATCTGCTGTTTCCCAACTTTGATAGTCTGGGTTGGAGACTCTGTTTCTGTAGCATGCAAGTCATCTCCCACCGTAGCTTCGGTTAAAGGTTGACCTTCTAAGGTTGAGAATTTGGCATCAATCGTCACCCCATCAGGGAAGAGAGTGTCAATAGCGGTTGCGAAGGCCTGGAAGTCTACCAAAGCATAGTACTTAATGTCCAAGTCAAAATTGTCTTTTAGGACTTTCCGAACCATTTCTGCCCCTTTTTGACCTTCTTGCTCACCTAGTTCATAGGCCACATTTAACTTGTTATCTGTTTGTTTCTTCCCATTGATAATCTTACTATATCCATCAATATAAACTAAGTTGTCACGCATGAAGCTGACCAGCTTGATTTTCTTATCTGAGCCACCAACGTTTAAGACCATAATAGAGTCCGTTCTCGTTTCAGCACTGTTTTGGCCAATCCGTCCATCCGTCCCCATAATCAAAATATTAACCCCATCCTTGGTATCTTGACCATGAAAAACTTCTACTTGAGCTGCCTTAGCATTGGCAGGTTTATTTGGGTCCGCGTTTGAATATCCTTTTAGGAACATAAAAATCATGCCAAAACCGACACAAGCTAAGAGGGCAAGCAATCCTGCAAAAATGCGCCCCCAACGAATCTTACGTTTTTTGGACTTAACCTTTGGAAGAGAGTGGCTTTTCTGGTATTTTTTTGCACGGCTACGGTTACCATAGGATGTAAGAGGAGACTGATTGATTGGTTCCATGAAAGACTCTTCCATATCATGATTTTCATTATGAATTTCGGGTGAAGCTTCACTACCACTAGCCATATTTAACTTACCTTGCAAGTAAGCAAACTCTTTTTTCTCTCGCTCATTGAGGTAATGAATGTTCTTAAAAAGATAGTCATAACGCAACTGCTCGTGATGGCTTAAGGGATTTTCTTTGCTCATCTTCTCTCCTTTCCATGGTCTGATATTGGATAAATAGGATAGGCACCCAGAACTTTATACTGGATTCCAATCGCTTCTAATTCTTTTTGGGCAAAGTGGACCAAGTCCTTATCAGCATAATCCACATCGATAATGAAAAAGTATTCTCCCAGTGCTGTCTTGAGTGGCCGACTTTCAATTTTTGTCAGGTCAATTCCTCTCCAAGCAAAGGTCGACAGGGCCTTGTAGAGTGCACCTGGAAGGTTGTCAGGTAAGGTCAAGGCCAAACTCATTTTCTCAGTTTGTGCTTGCAAGGGAATAGCTGCACCTTCAGCTCCCAGAACCCAGAATCGTGTGAAATTGGCTTCCATTTCCTGAATATCCTCGGCAATCAGTTCCAAGCCATATTCTTCAGCAGAACTTCTAGGTGCAATTGCTGCATAAGGCTGGTCTGGATGTTCGGAAATAAAACGGGCCGCATAGGCTGTACTAGCTGTTACCTCGATTTGGGCCTCTGGATACTGTTCATCGATGAATTTCTTTCCTTGAGCCAAAGCCTGTGGATGTGAAAAAATCTTTTCAATCTTAGTGTGACCTGAAACCACCATCAACTGCTGATGAATAGGCTGAACGATTTCTGCTGCTGCTTGGATGCGAGCCTGATGAAAAAGGTAGTCCAAGGTTTCATGCACACTACCCTCTATAGAATTTTCAACTGGCACCACAGAATAGTCCACCAAGCCTTGCTCATAGGCCTTGATGACATCTGTAATGTTGGCAAAGGCTTGCAATTCCTCCTGAGGAAAAGCTGTCTGCACAACGTGGTGTGAAAATGATCCCTTGGGACCTAGATAAGCAATTTTCATCTCAGTTCCTCTATAATTTCCTCTGGGCTTAGCTTGGTCACATCCAAAACCCGACTAGCCACTTCCTCATACCAAGCCTGTCTTTCTTGGAACATAGCTGCTAATTCTTCCTTGCTATTATTTAGAAAAAGCGGGCGCTTATTGTCCTGATCAGCTGCAATACGTTGGTAGAGGGTTTCAAAATCAGCTTTCAGGTAGATATTATCAGAATTTGTCTTTAGTAAGTCACGATTTCGCTGAGAAACGACCACTCCTCCACCAGTTGACACAACTTGGTCTCTTTGTAGTAAATCAGCTAGGATTTCTGATTCTATCTGACGAAAGGCTTCTTCTCCCTTTTCAGCGAAAAAAATCGCAATAGACATTCCTAAGCGCTTCTCTATCAGAGCATCCATATCAAGGTAATTAGGGTCCAAGCCTCTTGCAATAGTCGATTTGCCAGCTCCCATAAAGCCTAATAACACCTTAGCCATGAATCAAGCTCTCCAAATCATCAAAGAAGCTAGGGTAGCTGGTATTGATGACTTCTGCACGGTCAAGCTCCACCTTTCCATCTGCTACCAAAAGAGCTGCGATAGCTGTCATCATGCCAATACGGTGGTCACCAAAAGTATTGACCCTAGCACCGTGAAGGGCTGATTTTCCTTTGATAATCATTCCATCTGCTGTAGGTGTGATATCCGCACCCATGCTATTTAAAGCGTCTGCCACAACCTGAATGCGGTCTGTTTCTTTGACTTTAAGTTCCTCAGCATCCTTAATAACTGTTACACCTTGGGCCTGGGTTGCCAGAAGAGCGATAATTGGCAATTCATCAATCAAGCGTGGGATCAAAGCACCACCAATCTCTGTTCCTTTTAAGTCAGAAGATTCAACAGTTAAGGTAGCAGATTTAGCGACTGGGTCAATATCAGTCATTTCCAATTTTCCACCCATGGCACGAATGACATCAATAATACCAGTACGCGTTTCGTTGATACCCACATTTTTAAGCACCACACGAGAGTTTGGAACAATCAAACCTGCGACCAACCAAAAGGCTGCACTGGAAATATCTCCTGGTACGACCACCTTTTGTCCAGTCAGTTTTTGTGGCCCTTGGACTGTGATTTTCTTACCGTCCACACTTAAATGACCACCAAATTGTTGCAGCATATCTTCAGTATGATTACGGGTGCACTCTTTTTCGATAATTACAGACTCTCCCTGAGCCTGCAAGGCCGCAAACATCAAGGCTGACTTGACTTGGGCAGAGGCAATTGGCAACTCATATTGAATAGGTCTTAGGATTTTCGTCCCTTTTAAACGCAAAGGAGGCAAGTCTCGCTCAGTTTGCCCTGAAATGTTAATACCCATTTTTTTCAGCGGAATCGTCACACGGTCCATAGGTCGTTTGGAAAGACTATCATCGCCAAACATTTCTACTTCAAAGTCTGCACCAGCAAGAACACCTGAAATCAGGCGAATCGAAGTTCCAGAATTTCCCATATCAAGGGCATTTTGGGGCGCTTTTAAGCCTTCCATACCTACACCTTGAATAGTGATCACATCGTCTTTATCCTCAATAACAACACCAAGGTCACGAAAAACCTGCATAGTTGAGAGCACGTCCTCACCACGCAATATATCATAAACCTTGGTCTCACCCTCAGCCAAACTTCCAAAGATAATGGAACGGTGGCTGATAGACTTGTCACCTGGAACTCGGATACTGCCGTGTAAGTGGCGAATGTTTGTTTTTAGTTTCATACTAGACCTCATACTTGCAATACTTTTACCTATTTTATCATAAAAAGCCAGAAATTCCTTAAAATTTCTGACTTTATGATAGTTATTTTCTTATTTCAGCAATTCTGAAACTGGTTCGAAAACAATTTTTTCAATGTCAGAAAGGTAAATGGCCAATTGTTGTTGCTTGGTAAAGAATTCTGACAAGAGGCTGTTCCCCTGAATCTGCTTACCAAAGCCTTCCATTTTAGCTTGGAAGGAAGCATCTGGCATTTGCCCTGTCTGGGCTAGTTTTTGAATTTCCTCTTGAAAGGCAACATACTCTGTAAAGATTTTGCTCGCCTCAGCATCTGCTGAAATCGCATCTTTAGCTGCTTTGACAGCTTTGTATTCTGGTAATTCGCGTAGACCGCGACTGAGTTCATTTGCACTATCGTAAATATTTGACATAATTTTCTCCTTATTTATTTCTTTTAAAATTACTAGTCACTCTGTAGTCATTATTATTGTGCAATCACTTTTATATGACCTCTTGAATATCCATTGATTAATTCATTATCTGGTATATACTCTATCTTCAAAGTTCCTAAATTAAAACATGTTTTTATTTCATTTGACATAAGATTATCAAAATAGTTATCTATCTCATCATCAGATAAGGATGATTCAATCGATTTAACAATATCATGAAATACTTCTTTCATTCCTTCAACACCAGATTCACTATTTTCATTTGTCTGATTTATTGTTACATTGATTTTATCAGTATCATTTGCACGTGTAATATCCGTAGCTTAATGCGAAATATTTTATTTTTATATTTCCTTTTTTGATATTTTCTCATGGACTATTAGAATTTTGATTATAGCTATTGATAAACCCATTAATAATTCTATCGTCTACATACTTTGAATTGGTTTTCTCTTAACTTATTTCCTTGTTGGATCGTTCATTTTTTGTCTCAACACTTGCTTCTGAACTAGTTTTCACATCTTTTTTAACAGCGTAAGCTCTAAGTAAGATAAAAGAAATAAAGATAATACCAAATATGAATCTAGGCTCTATTTTAGGCATATTTTTCTCCTTATTTGACAACGACTGTATAATCGGTATTTTCTGTTATTAGCTGCTCGGCTCGTTCCAAGTCTTGAGCATTTTTAAATGAAATTTGTAGGATCCCGTGAATATCCTCACGGTTTTCCTCGTTGATATGGATGTTAACCAAGGAAGTTCCACGTAGCAGTTCCAAAATCCGCAAGATGACATCTTCTTCATCGGGAACATCGACATAGAGGTCATAAGAGCTATCCACGCCACCACGCTTATGGATTTCCATAGCCTGACGTTGTTCACGCGCTTGGTTGAAAAAGTTCCAAATCTGCTCTTCATCTCCCTTGCCGATGGCTTGTCCAACCTCATCTAAGCGCTCCTTGAAATCCTCAATTCGATCTAGAATAGTTTCACGATTAGATAAGAGAATAGAGGTCCACATACCCGGCTCGCTTTCCGCAATTCGAGTCATATCTCGAAAACCACCGGCCGCAAATCGCCTTGCCATCTCATGTTCTTGAGCATAAACAGCAGTCTGCTTCATGAGACTAGAAGCTAGAATATGAGGAAAATGGCTAATCTGAGAAGTCACTCGATCATGCTCCTTGGCATCAATCTCGATAAAACGAGCATGAAGACCTGAAAGCAAGTCCTTCATTTCCTCAAGCGTATCCTGACCTGTCATACTCGAAGGTGTAAAGATATAATAGGCATTTTCAAAGAGATTGACATCCGCAGAGGCAGCCCCAGTCTTGTGGCTACCAGCCATAGGATGGGCCCCGACAAAGCGAACAGGCTTGCCAGCCAAATAGTTCTCCGCCGCATCCACAATGGCTGACTTGGTCGAACCAGCATCTGAAATAATGACGCCTTCTTTTAAGTCTAAGTTGGCCAACTCCTTAATGAAAGCAATAGTTTGTTTGATTGGCAAGCTAAGAATAATGATATCTGCCAAGGGAGCAAAACTGGCAAAATCATCTGTTGCACGGTCAATCATGCCTTCTTTCAAGGCGATATCTCTCGAAGTTTGACTGCGATTATAACCTAAAATTTCATAATCTGGATGATCGCGTTTGATACCGAGTGCCATAGAGGCACCAATAAGACCAAGACCTGCGATATAGACTGTTTTTGCCATAGGAACTCCTTAATAGTTCTTTGTATAGTCTCGGTGTTTGGCTACTGCTTCTTTTAATTCTTCTAGATTGTCTGATGAGAATTTTTCAAGGATTTCTTGTGTCAGAACCGTTGCCACAACGGCTTCCATAACTACACCTGCAGCTGGAAGAGCGGTCGGATCACTTCTTTCGACTGTTGCCTTGTAGGGTTCATGGGTTTCGATATCCACACTCATAAGAGGCTTATAAAGAGTAGGAATGGGTTTCATGACACCACGAACAACGATCGGTTGCCCATTAGTCATACCACCTTCAAAGCCGCCAAGATTGTTAGTACGACGAGTATAGCCGTCTTCTTTAGACCAGAGAATTTCATCCATAACTTGGCTGCCTTTACGGTAACCAGCTTCAAATCCAAGACCAAATTCCACCCCTTTAAAGGCATTGATAGAAACAACTGCTTGGGCCAATCGCGCATCCAATTTTCTGTCCCATTGGACATAGGAACCTAGGCCGACTGGAACACCTCCGACGACTGTCTCGACAACTCCACCAATTGTATCACCGTCACGTTTGATTTGGTCAATATAGTCCTTGATTTCCTGTTCCCGTTCTTGGTTGACAATAGAAATTTCAGACTGGGCAGCTCGTGCCTTAATCTCAGCGACTGTCAGATTTTCAGGTACATCGATTTCCTTGCCACCAAAGACCACGACATGGTTGGCAATCTCCATATCCAGTTCAGCCAAAAGGCGTTTGGCTACTGCCCCAACGGCAACCCGCATGGTGGTTTCACGAGCTGATGAACGCTCCAAAGAATTTCTTAAATCATCAAAACGGTACTTGATCCCCCCGACCAAGTCGGCGTGACCTGGACGCGGATGAGTGATTTTTCGTTTGCTTTTAAGGCGATCTTCAATGTCCTCCGCAGACATGATATCCAGCCATTTTTGGTGGTCCTTATTGATGACATCCATGGTAATAGGAGCCCCTGTCGTCTTCCCATGGCGAACACCCGAAGTAAAGACAACTTGGTCGCTCTCAATCTTCATACGACCGCCACGACCGTAGCCACCCTGACGGCGTTTAAGGTCCCCATTGATATCCTCAGCTGTCAAAGGAAGTCCAGCTGGAATTCCTTCAATGATAGCCGTCAGACGGGGGCCGTGTGATTCTCCTGCAGTTAAATATCTCATAAACTCTCCTTATTTTACCAAGTAGTCTTTCATCTCTTCCAGAGAAACTGGGTGAATGGTCGCTGAACCGAGCTCTGGTACCAAGACCAATTTCAAGGTATTACCACGCGCTTTCTTATCATGAGTCAAAGCCTGATAAAGCTTATCAACATCCCAGTTTTCATAGTCAACAGGCAAGCCAAATTTCTGACACATACCTGTAATGGATTGGGTTATGCCAGCTGGCATAAGGCCTTTTTCCTCAGCAACCTTTGAAATTTGTACCATTCCCATAGCCACAGCTTCACCATGCATGACCTTGCCATAACCGGCAGTCGCTTCAATAGCATGGCCAATAGTGTGGCCAAAATTGAGGTAAAGACGAACACCGTTGTCCAACTCATCCTCAACCACCATCTTGCGTTTAACTTGGCAAGAATATTCAATCAAGATCTCTGCATGCTCCAAAATGCTCTCTACAGTACCATCTAGCTCCGTCAATAGAGTCCATAATTCTGGATCCTCAATCAAGCCATACTTGATAACTTCACCCATTCCTTCAATCAACTCTCTCTTTCCAAGGGTTTCAAGAACAAGTGGGTCAATCAGAACCCCATCTGGTTGGGCAAAAGTTCCTACCATGTTCTTGGCAAATGGAGTGTTGACGCCCGTCTTTCCGCCGATAGAAGAATCCACCTGGGCAGTCAAACTGGTCGGAATCTGAACAAAATGAATCCCCCGCATATAGGTAGAGGCTACAAAACCAGCCAGGTCCCCGACGACACCACCTCCGAGAGCCACGATTCCATCGCTACGAGTCAGACCTTGCTTGACTAAAAATTCATAGACTTTCTGAACAGTGGTTAAATTCTTTCGTTCTTCACCTTCTAAAAAGTCAAAAATAGCTACCTGAAAACCAGCATCTTCTAAGCTGAGCTTGACCTTCTCCGCATAGAGAGAGGCTACATGGTTATCAGTTACAATAACCACTTTTTGCGGTTGCCAGAGCTCTCGCAACCATTGACCAGCCTGAACCAGACAGCCTTTTTCAATTTGAATATCATAAGGATGATGAGGAATATCGATTCTGATTTTCATAGGAGAATCTCCTTTTCTTTATTGGTATTTTTCTGTTAAGGACTGCCAAATCTCTTCCGTCGGCATCTCCTTGCCTGTCCACAGTTGAAAAGCTTCTGCAGCTTGATAGAGCAACATTCCCAGACCATTAACCGCTGGATTGCCCTGACTTCTAGCCCATTTCAAAAATGGGGTTTCAAAAGGCTTGTAAATGATATCTGCTACTAAAAGAGTTTCTGGTAAGACTATGTTTTCAGGAACTGGAGATGACTGTCCATCCATTCCCACACTTGTCGCATTAATCAGCAAATCCGACTCAGCAATCTTTGCTTGCAGTTCAGGAACATCTTCTAAAGCATACAAGTCCACTTTAAAGCCTGTCTGCTCCTGTAACTTGTCTAGATAAGGTCTTGTTTTTTCCATGGAAACTGAACGAACAAAGACCGAAATATGACTGACACCGTCCAAAATAGCTTGTGCCAAAATGGACTTGGCCGCACCACCTGCACCCAGCAGGGTCATCTTCTTACCTGTAATTGTAAAAGAAGGCAAGCTCTTAAAAAATCCCTTGCCATCTGTATTATATCCAATTAAATTGCCGTTCTCATTGACAACCGTATTAACTGCACCAATCAAGCGCGCTTCATCGCTCAATTCATCCAAATAAGGAATCACCTGCTCCTTATAAGGCATGGACAGGTTGATGCCAAACATCTGGTAGCGACGAATATTAGCCACTGTGACTTCCAAGTCAGCCACTTCAATCTCCCAAGCCACGTAAACACCATTGGTAGCTGTCGCCTCAAAGGCCCTATTGTGGATAAAGGGGGAAATAGAATGCTTAATAGGATTGGCAACAACGGCAGCTAAACGTGTATAGCCATCAAGCTTCATCCAAAATCTCCCTGATTTTTTTCATGTTAGCTAGAGAAATCTGACCTGGGGCACTGGCCTCATCTAGACTAGCAAAGGACCAGCTAGAACCAGTCACATCCGCAGTGATACGAGAAACTTTGCCCACCTTGCCCATAGAAATAGTTACATATTCCTGCTCAGGATTGAGGGTTTTAAAGCCTCGTGTATAGTTCATCAAGTCTAGCACATCCTGCTCCGTGTGAGCCATCACCGCAACCTTAACAAGTTTTGGATTTAAGCTCGTCAACTCTGACAAGATTTCCATCATGTTTTCAGGTGTTTCTTGGAAATTGTGGTAACTCAAAACGAGATTTGGGAAGTCCAACATTTCCTCAAAAACATCCTTGTAGCTATAGTACTCGAAATCAATATAGTCTGGTTGATAGAGTTGTGCCACTTCCTTGATTAGATGGATATATTCTTCTGGAGAAAGGTCGATTTCTCCCCCTTCAGAGCGAGTTCGCAGCGTGAAAACCAACTCACGGCCAGCGAATTTTTCAAAAATAGCTGGAGCTACCTGCAAAATCGCTTCCTTAGGCAGATAGTCGGCACGCCATTCAATGATGTCGGCATCTAGGTACTTCGTGGCATCCAGAGCCTGAGCCTCCTCTAAACTTCTTGGCATTACTGAAACGATTAATTTCATTTACTAACCTTCATACTAATCACCTTAAGGTAATTACTACTTTCATCTTTTTTATTATAGGCGAAATCTGCTGGAAGACCGTATTTATTTAAAATCTGGTAACTTCTTCCTGCAAAGCCTTTATCAATTTGTTCTGTAAATTTCTGACGGGATACATTGGCAGCATTGGTACTGGCAATGATAATTCCTCCAGGATTTAAAATCTCAAGACTCTGGGAAATCAACTTGTGATAATCCTTAGCCACAGAGAAAGTTTGTTTTTTGTTCCGAGCAAAGCTAGGCGGATCTAGGACAATGACATCATAGGTCAAGCCTTTTCGTTTGGCATATTTGAAATACTCAAAGACATCCATGACTATAAAACGATGGTCATCGGTGCTGATTCCATTTGCCTGAAAATGCGCTTGAGACAATTCTCGTGAACGTTTGGCTAAATCAACTGAAGTTGTCTGGCTAGCTCCTCCCATGGCTGCAGCTACTGAAAAGGCTGCTGTATAGGAAAACATATTGAGCAAGGATTTACCCATAGCCAATCCGTCAACCAAGCTCCCACGAACCTCGTGCTGGTCAAGGAAAATCCCTGTCATTAAGCCATCATTCATAAAGACTTGATACAAGACACCATTTTCCAAAACAGTGAAGAAGTCAGGTGCTTCTTGACCATAAACATGGGCAGATTCATAGTCCAAACCCTTAAAGCGGATCTTCTCATAGGTCCCTAAAACCTCAGGAAAAACCTGTCTAAAGGCTTCTGAGATGGTCTGACGAATCTGATAAACATAAGAGTTATACCAAGAAAAGACAGCGTAGTCGCCATAAAGGTCCACTGTCAGACCGCCAAAGCCATCTCCCTCTTGGTTGAAGAGACGAAAGGCAGTTGTCAAATCATCTTGATAGTAGGCGCTTCTCTTTTCTTTAGCTTGTCTAAACAGTGCTTCAAAGAAAGCTTGATTGAAGGTCACCTTGTCTTTACTAACAAACCAGCCCAAGCCCTTGTTTTGCTGAGAAAGGTAGGCAGTACCAAGAAAGGTGCCTTCTTGACGATAGACTTCTACCTCCTGATCCTTGAGATTGACATTCTCAAGATCACTGGCTTCTAGTAAAACAAGCCCCTTTGAAAGCTTTTTTTCAACCCGTTTGTTGACTCTTATTCTATTCATAGTCACTATTATAGCAAATTTTGTGACAATTCTCAAAAAAGAAACTACCCTTGCTTTTTTACTCTAGTTTTAAAAAATGGTATACTAATACTAATAAAAACTTAGGAAGTAATTGTGTGAGAATCAATTTTAACAAAATCCAAAAAGCCATGGGTACCAGACTGGGTTTTGTCCTAACCCTTTTAATCCTCTATTGGCTTAAAACCTTATTAGCCTATACCGTTGACTTTAATTTAGACATTCAATTGGGCAAATTGCAGGGAAATTACCTTGCCTTTATCGCCTTTTTCAACCCCCTTCCTTTGGGCCTCCTTCTACTAGCTCTAGCCCTCTATGCTCGGTCAACCAAGATTTTTTATAGTATTAGTATAGTTATTTATAGCCTTTTATTCATTTGGCTCTATTCCAATGTCTTTTACTATCGAGAATTTAGTGACTTTATCACGGCTAATACTATGAAGGTCGCCAGCAAGGTGTCTGTTGGTACTGCAGAACTAGAGTTACTGCGTCCTTGGGATTTTCTCTATTTTATGGATTTCCCATTGCTGGCTTTCCTTTTCTATAAAAAATTCATCCAGTTGGATAGGAGACCTTTCAAATTCCGCTCCAGTGTTGCTATCACTGCTCTCTCGGCCCTGCTCTTTTCAGCCAACCTTTTCTTGGCTGAAATTGAGCGTCCCGATCTCCTATCGCGAGGATTTTCTAATTATTACGTTGTCCGCGCCCTTAGTTTGCCAGCCTTTTTAGGTTATAGTGCCAACCAATCCTACAGTGCAAACAAGGAACGTGCCAAGGCTTCTGAGACTGACCTTCAACCTATTACAGACTATATTCAAGAACATGCTGCTAAGCCTAATCCAGACTATTTTGGCTTGGCCAAAGGGAAAAATGTGATCTATCTCCACTTGGAGAGTTTCCAACAATTCCTGCTTGACTACAAACTCAACATAGATGGAACTGAACACGAAGTCACTCCCTTCCTTAATTCCCTCTACCATTCGCAATCAACCCTAGCCTTTTCGAATATCTTTAACCAAGTCAAGGCTGGTAAAACCTCAGATGCGGAAACTATGTTGGAAACTGGTTTATTTGGACTTAACCAAGGTTCCTTTATGGTCAACTACGGTGGTAGCAATACCCAGCAAGCTGCGCCTTTTATCCTATCAAAAAACGGCTATCAATCAAGTGCTGTCTTTCACGGTAATATCGGGACCTTCTGGAACAGAAATACAACCTACAAACAATGGGGTTACCAGTATTTCTTTGATGCTTCCTATTTTACCAAGCAAGACAGTAGCAATTCTTTCCAATATGGTTTGAATGATAAAATCATGATGAAAGATTCTATCCAATATCTGGAGCACTTGCAGCAGCCTTTTTATGCCAAGTATATCACGGTGTCCAATCACTATCCCTATGCTAGTAATCTGACAGGCAACGAGCTTGGTTTCCCCTTGGCCAATACCAAAGATGAAACAATCAACGGCTACTTCCAAACGGCTAACTATCTGGATAGTGCTATTAAGGCCTTCTTTGACTATCTCAAAGAAAGTGGCCTCTATGAAAAATCCATCATCGTCATCTACGGAGACCATTATGGCATTTCCAATTCCCGCAATCCTGACCTGGCACCTTTGATTGGAAAGACTTCTGAGAACTGGTCGAATTACGACAATGCCATGTTGCAACGAGTGCCTTTTATGGTGGTCATGCCTGGCTATGAAAAGGGGCAAATCATCAATACCTACGGTGGACAAATCGATATCTTACCGACTCTCGAACACCTCCTTGGTATTGAGTCCAATTCCTTCCTTCAAGTTGGACAAGACCTTCTGTCTCCAGATCATCAAGAAACAGTTGCCTTTCGGACTGCCAATTCCTTCGTCACACCAAAATACACCAGTTATGACGGACGAACCTACTATACTGAAAGTGGTCTTGAAATCAGCAATCTTGATGAACAAGCTCAAACTGAACTAGAACTCGTTCGGCAGGCAGCCAGCCAACAGCTCAAAATCAGCGACCAGATTCAAACTGGCGATTTGATACGTTTCTATCAAAAAGATCATCTTGGAACAGTTGATACAGAAAGTATTTCTTACCTCAATTCTTTACCAATTCTTCAAAAGATTGAGCAGGAAAAAGGAAGTCAATCAACTAGTCTCTTTAGCCAACGACAAGCTAAAACCAGTACTGATCTTTTCAAGGCACCAAGTTACCAAGAACTCCATCCAGAGTCTGCAGAAACTGAATCAAAATCACAATAAAAAATGCTCTTCCATCTTGGAGGAGCATTTCTTTTTATAAAATTTATCAAGCAAACGACCAACTACCTCATCTTTTTTCTATCTCTACCAATATCCGTGATAGGTAGTAATGATAGCTAAAAATAGCAAGACCAAGCAGAAGGATAAGAGCTCCTACTCCCAAGCTGATAGCAAGGATAGTAGAGAGAGACTGAACCAAGAATATGCTCACAAGAGATGAAATCGACAAGATAACACCATAAATTAAGAGTAAAACCATTTTGACTATACCATTTGAACGATTGACCAGGTCCGTAATGCTACTCCAATTGGTTGACAGATTTTTCACATCCTTAAAATAATGGTGACAAGAAAGGATGACACTGGCAAAGATCCATGACACAAGAAGGTAAATCATCGAAAGGATGGGCAATCCTAAATAAAGGGAAAGACCAAGTAAAGTCAAGATAGGTAAAAAGGACTGAACAGCAAAGATAATCCAAAATTTCACTTTCACATAACGAACAAAGTCAAAGGGCAAACTCTTCAGAAAATCAAAATTTTCCCTCTCTAAGGACAAGCTAATTGAATGTAAGTTGGTGATATTGTTATTGAAAACTGCTATAAGCACTCCTACAAAAAACAAGGGTAACCAGTATGGAGGATGAATGTCTGGAACTAACTGAGAATCTCGAATTTTGGAAATCAGACCGATCATCATGAGATAAGGAAGGAAAGCACTTGTAAAAAGCACTGTAATCACGCCAGTTCCCTGTCCTAAGAGAGAAAGGTTATAGCGCAAAACCATGCGGAAAAATCCCTTTTTAGCCGTTGAAATCCCCTCTTTACTGCGTCGTTCTTTTATAACCTTCTCCTCACTGTTAAGCAGGATAACGTCATAAAAACGAGGAATAACCTTCATTTTGGTCAGATAAAGCAGGAAGAGAGTTAGTCCCATCCAAGCGAGCAGACCCAGTATGGCTTCTGTCGAAAAAGGCTCCACTGCTATTTTGTAAAAGAGATGAATAGGATAAAGGAGAAGTGGAATATCTCTAACTCTGTCAACTATACCTCTAGAAGTTGACTGTAGAAAGAAGACAAATAATAAAGGTGTGAGAACCCCAATCCCAATCATCACATTGGCAAAAATAGACTGATACTTTCTGAAAACTGCAGTCTGAGCTAAGAAATGCACTACCACTACCATCACTAAAGTTACAGAGACAAATAATAGGGCCAAGGACAGTAGCATCAAAGGCAAGCCCAGCCAAAGGGAAGGAGCTAGCCTAATGTAGAGAACTAGAAAATAAGCTAGGATTGGTACAATTCCAGTTAGAGCTGGCAAGAGGACAGACAGTCCTTTAGCAATGATAATCTCTGATTCTTTAAAGGCATAGGGACTATAGGAGGCAAAATCTTTACTCTCATAAAAGACATTGTAAAATGCAGTGAAAGACGTTGAAAAGGCAAGCACCAGTAAAATCGCAACCATGCTACTAAAAAAACTTGGCATTTCCTCAAAAGGAAAATGAAAGGCTAGATTCGAAAATAAGATGAGTAGCAACAGACTAGAAACAAGATAAGAACGCAATAATTTCCCTGACACATCAACCTTTTTATCAGGATTCTTAGCCTGCTTCTTTCGTAAATTAGCCAAATTAGCTTCTTTAGATGAATAGAGGATATTGATATCAACTAATTTTTTAATGACCTTGAGACGCATCTGTAACCTCCTCTTTTCTACCAGCAAGGCTAAGGTAGATACTTTCCAAAGACTGATCTGGATGGTCTTTTCTCAAGTCCTCTACGCTTCCACAATAAATCAAATGCCCCTTTTTCAAAATAGCAATCCGATCACAGACTTGCTCAGCTACCTCTAAGACATGGGTTGAAAATAAGACCGTCTTGCCTTTTTGTGCATGTTCCTTCATCATTTGCTTCAAATCAAAGGCAGCCTGGGGATCCAAACCAGTCAAGGGTTCGTCCAAGACCCAAATATCAGGATCAGACAAGAGTGCCCCAATTACAAAGACTTTCTGACGCATTCCGTGAGAAAGGGTTTCAATAACCTGATAACGATTTTCAGCAAAATCAAAAACACTCAATAACCTAACTAGACTAGTCTCCAAGTCAGAGCTGTTCAGATCATAGGATGAGGCAATCAATTCCCAAAATTCATTGGCCGTTAATCGTAAAAATAAGTCAGGCGAGTCCGCTACGTAGCCAATCTTTCGTTTGATAGCCAAGCGATTTTCCGATAACTCCTGACCGTCTACCAAAATACGACCACTACTTGGTGAAATGATACTGACTAGAGACTTTATGGTGGTTGATTTTCCAGCCCCATTATGGCCAATCAAGCCCATAATCTCTCCATTTTCAATCTGCAGATTGAGATTGCTCAAAGCCTCTTTATCACCATACAACTTACTAACATTTTGAAATTCAATCATGAGCTGACTCCTAGCTTTATCTATGTATTTTACTATTATGATAGCACTTTCATTTTAAAAATCAACACTTTATCTTAAATAGTTGAAATACATGTCTTCTATTTTACGCAAACGTTTGAGCTAACCGATACTTTATGATAGAATAAAGAACAAGATTGACAAGTAAGAGGAAAAATCATGCAAAATCAAACACTCATGCAATACTTTGAATGGTATCTGCCCCATGACGGCCAGCACTGGACGCGTCTGGCTGAAGATGCTCAACACCTTGCTAATCTCGGTATTAGTCATGTCTGGATGCCACCAGCTTTTAAGGCAACCAATGAAAAAGATGTCGGCTATGGTGTCTATGACTTATTCGACCTAGGCGAGTTTAACCAAAAAGGAACTGTCCGCACCAAGTATGGTTTTAAAGAAGACTATCTTCAAGCCATTCAAGCCCTAAAAGCACAGGGAATTCAACCCATGGCCGATGTGGTGCTCAATCACAAGGCTGCGGCCGATCACATGGAAGCCTTTCAAGTTATTGAAGTAGATCCTGTAGACCGTACAGTTGAACTTGGAGAACCCTTCACCATCAATGGCTGGACTAGCTTTACCTTCGATGGTCGCCAAGATACCTACAATGACTTTCACTGGCACTGGTACCACTTCACCGGTACAGACTACGATGCCAAACGCCGCAAGTCTGGGATTTATCTGATTCAAGGAGACAACAAGGGCTGGGCAAATGAGGAATTGGTCGATAACGAAAACGGAAACTACGACTACCTCATGTATGCCGACCTAGACTTTAAACATCCTGAAGTCATACAAAACATCTATGACTGGGCTGATTGGTTCATTGAGACAACTGGTGTAGCTGGTTTCCGCTTGGATGCCGTTAAGCACATTGACTCTTTCTTCATGAGCAATTTCATCCGAGATATGAAGGAAAAATACGGTGAAGATTTCTATGTTTTTGGTGAATTCTGGAATCCTGATAAGGAAGCCAATCTAGACTACCTTGAAAAAACAGAAGAACGCTTTGACCTTGTCGATGTTCGTCTCCACCAGAATCTCTTTGAAGCCAGTCAAGCTGGCGCAAACTATGACCTTCGTGGTATTTTCACAGATAGCTTGGTTGAACTCAAACCTTACAAGGCTGTAACCTTTGTCGACAACCACGATACCCAACGAGGACAGGCCCTTGAGTCTACTGTTGAAGAATGGTTCAAGCCAGCAGCCTATGCCCTCATTCTGTTACGCCAAGATGGCCTTCCATGTGTCTTTTACGGAGACTACTATGGGATTTCAGGACAGTATGCTCAACAAGATTTCAAAGAAGTCCTTGACCGCCTCCTAGCCATCCGAAAAGATTTGGCCTATGGAGAACAAAATGACTACTTTGATGATGCTAACTGTATCGGTTGGGTACGTTTAGGTGCTGAAAATCAATCTCCAATCGCAGTCCTCATCTCAAATGACCAAGAAAACAGCAAGTCTATGTTTGTCGGTCAAGAATGGGCTAACCAAACCTTTGTAGATATACTTGGAAATAACCAAGGTCAAGTTACAATTGATGAGGAAGGTTATGGACAATTCCCAGTCTCAGCTGCTTCGGTAAGTGTCTGGGCATCTAATAGAATCTAATAACTCATAATCATCAAGCCAGGTCCAAGCGGATTTGGCTTTTTTGTAGTTACAAAAAGACCTACCCAAGTGGATAGATCTTTATATTCAATGAAAATCAAAGAGCAAACTAGGAAGCTAGCCACAGGCTGTACTTGAGTACGGCAAGGCGAAGCTGACGTTGTTTGAATTTGATTTTCGAAGAGTATTACTTGATTACAATTTACCTGCTACCGCATCCAACAATTCTTGAATTTTAGCTTGGTTGCTTCCTCCTGCCATGGCCATGTCTGGTTTACCACCACCACGTCCATCGACGATTGGTGCTAATTCTTTGACAAGGTTTCCTGCATGAAGGTCTTTTGTCTTGCTTGCTACAAGGACATTGACTTTGTCTCCGATAGCAGCAACTAGGACAAGAAGATCAGAGTAGTCTTTTTGTTTCCAGTTATCTGCAAAAGTACGAAGGGCACCTGCATCTGATACAGACACTTGGCTAGCAATGTAACGGTGACCGTTGACTTCCTTAACATCCTTGAAGATGTCGCCTGCAGCTGCAGCTGCGGCTTTTTCTTTCAACTCAGCATTTTCCTTTTGAAGTTGACGAAGTTGTTCTTGAAGTCCTTCTACCTTGTGAGGCACTTCCTTGACTTGAGGTGCTTTCAAGGTTGCTGCGACAGCTTTAAGAGCGTCTTCTTGTTCACGATAAGCTTCAAAGGCTTCCTTACCAGTCACTGCCAAGATACGGCGAGTTCCTGATCCGATCCCTTCTTCTTTGACAATCTTGAAGAGACCAATCTCAGAAGTGTTACCAACGTGGGTACCACCACAAAGCTCGATAGAGTAGTCGCCGATAGTCACAACACGGACTTCTTTGCCGTATTTCTCACCAAAGAGGGCCATGGCTCCCATTTCTTTAGCAGTGTCAATATCCGTTTCAACTGTCTTCACTTCAAGAGCTTCCCAGATTTTCTCGTTGACTTGCTGTTCAATTGCACGCAATTCTTCAGCAGTTACAGCTTGGAAGTGAGTAAAGTCAAAGCGAAGGAATTCAACTTCGTTAAGAGATCCTGCTTGTGTTGCGTGGTTTCCAAGGATATTGTGAAGGGCAGCGTGAAGTAAGTGAGTCGCAGTGTGGTTTTTCATAACACGGTGACGACGATTTGTATCAATTGCCAAGGTATATTCTTGGTTCAAGGCAAGCGGTGCAAGGACTTCAACTGTATGAAGAGCTTGTCCGTTTGGTGCTTTTTGAACATTTGTCACAGTAGCCACAACCTTACCTGACTCATCCAAGATTTGTCCGTGGTCAGCGACCTGTCCACCCATTTCAGCATAGAATGGCGTTTCCGCAAAGATAAGAGAGGCAGTTCCTTCTGACACAGCTTCTACTTCTGCATTGTCAGCCACGATAGCTACCAATTTAGAAGACAATTGGCTAGCATTGTAGTTGAAGACACTTTCCACAGTGATGTTTTGAAGGGTTTCATTTTGCATACCCATTGAGCCACCCTTGACAGCTGACGCACGCGCGCGTTCTTGCTGTTCTTTCATGGCTGCTTCAAATCCTTCACGGTCTACAGTCATCCCAGCTTCTTCAGCGATTTCTTCAGTCAATTCAACTGGGAATCCATAAGTGTCGTAAAGTTTAAATACATCTGAACCAGCAATGACAGATTGACCTTTTTCTTTCAAGTCAGCTACAATGCCTTGAGCAAAGTGTTGACCTGAGTGAAGAGTACGAGCAAATGATTCTTCTTCGCTCTTAACGATTTTTTCGATAAAGTCACGTTTTTCAAGCACTTCTGGGTAGTAGCTTTCCATGATTTTTCCAACAGTTGGAACTAATTTGTAAAGGAAAGGCTCGTTGATACCCAATTTTTGACCATGCATAGAAGCACGACGGAGAAGACGACGAAGGACGTAACCACGACCTTCATTTCCAGGAAGGGCACCATCACCGATGGCAAATGAAAGTGAACGGATGTGGTCAGCGATGACCTTAAAGCTCATGTTATCGCCATCTTGGTCATAAACCTTACCAGACAATTTCTCCACTTCACGAATGATTGGCATGAAGAGGTCCGTTTCAAAGTTAGTCTTAGCACCTTGGATAACCGCTACCAAACGCTCCAAACCAGCGCCCGTATCAATGTTCTTGTGTGGCAATTCCTTGTATTCGCTACGAGGAACAGCAGGATCCGCATTAAATTGTGACAAAACGATGTTCCAGATTTCGATATAACGGTCGTTTTCGATATCTTCTGCAAGAAGACGTAGACCGATATTTTCTGGGTCAAATGCTTCTCCACGGTCAAAGAAAATCTCTGTATCGGGTCCAGAAGGCCCAGCACCGATTTCCCAGAAGTTGTCCTCGATTGGAATCAAGTGACTTGGATCCACTCCCACTTCAATCCAGCGGTTGTATGAATCTTTATCGTCTGGATAGTAGGTCATGTAAAGTTTTTCAGCAGGGAAGTCAAACCACTCAGGGCTTGTCAAAAGCTCATAAGCCCAAGTGATAGCTTCATCACGGAAGTAATCTCCGATAGAGAAGTTCCCCAACATTTCAAACATGGTATGGTGACGCGCAGTCTTCCCTACGTTTTCAATATCGTTGGTACGGATAGCCTTTTGGGCATTGGTAATACGTGGATTTTCAGGGATAATAGTTCCGTCAAAGTATTTCTTAAGGGTTGCTACCCCAGAGTTGATCCACAAAAGAGTTGGGTCATTTACAGGAACCAAACTCACTGATGGTTCTACTGAGTGACCTTTGGTCGCCCAGAAATCAAGCCACATTTGGCGTACTTGTGCACTAGATAGTTGTTTCATATTGTCTCCTTATTTACTTGTTTAATGTGATTGGCTTTCCAGCATTTCCACATAGTCAATCGCGACACAGAGGGAAATGACTAGGTCTGCATAAGCATCCTCAAGAACCGTTACGGTATAGGTAGAGGTCAGATGGAAGAGTTCCTTCTTAATTTCTGCAATCATCTGATCACGATCATCCAGCAATTTGAAATTCAAATCCCAGATATTGCCCTCGATACGAAGACCCAGATTATCAAACTCATACTTATCTCGCCAGAAGGTCAACTTCTTACGAATGACAAAACTCGAGCCATCCCGAAGCTGAATCTCAAAACGAGGAAGCAAGGTCAAGATTTCTTTACTGATCTGACTGACCTGTTCACCATAGGCATCATAGATGGTAAAGGTTTTAGGAATCTTAAAAAACGATCCCTCCACCTGATAGGCGATTTCTCCCCTGTCATCCTTGATAGCGAAACGTTCGCCTCCAAGACGAAACTTTTGTTTGACAAGAAATGTTTTCATCAACACCGCCAAAAATCAAAAGACAAGCTCATATCACGAAGGGCGAAAAACCGCGGTACCACCTTCATTCAATGAACTTGTCATTCTCTTGTTCTTATGCAATTGTTAAATTGAGTAGCATGACTTTCTAGCTTAGATGGCTCGCAGCACCGCCATTTCTCTGGACTAAGATGATTGAAAATCAATTCTCAACTTTCTTATTATATCTTTTTTTTAAGTCTGCGTCAACTGGAAATCATTCCCATTTAAATAACCCATTACCTACATCTCAGATTACTTTTTCAGAATATATTTTTTCTTACTGCTATCACTCTTTTTATCCCAACTTTTATTCCAAAGTTTTGAATTGTTAAAGATAGCTACGAAAATATTTGCAAATATAAAGAACCCTATCACCAAATGTATGGAATCAGTTGTTAGGTATTGTCGATCCAAGCCATCCTTTAAATGGAATAGTATAATTGTTTCGTCAACAATCAAAAAGGTTGGCCAATAACTTTTTTTGAAAAAGTAGATATCTTCATTTTTTGTTACCGCTTTCTGTAAGGTTAAGATTAGTATACTACTAGGCTAAAAAATAAGCAACCAGAATAGAAAAATATACAGTTAAAAAATTGCCTTCTATTTTTTAAAAAACGAACCAGCTCTAACTGATTCGTTTTCTTACGTTCTACTCCTACTTCCGATACATTTTAAACTGTAGGAAGAGGTCGCTATATTTGCCTGTCCATTTATGGTCAAATTTCTCATAAACTTCTAGGTGTTTCATGGTTTCAGCATCTGGATAGAAGGCTTTATCTTCTTTTTTCTCCTCTGGGAGCAATTCCTTAGCTGGTAGGTTTGGTGTTGAATAACCGACATACTCTGCATTTTTGAGAGCATTTTCAGGTTTCAACATAAAATTGATAAAGTCATAGGCTGCATCTTGGTTTTTGACTGTTTTGGGAATGACCATATTGTCAAACCAAAGGTTGCTGGCTTCTGTCGGAACCACATAGCGTAGATTTTCATTTTTCTCCAGCATTTGGCTGGCTTCTCCAGAGAAGGTCACACCGATTGCAGCGTTATTCTGAATCATGTATCCCTTCATCTCGTCCGCCACAATAGCCTTGATATTTGGAGTCAACTTGTAGAGTTTGTCTACTGTCTCTTCCAACTGCTGGGTATCCTTGGAGTTGAGGCTGTAGCCTAGCGAATTGAGTCCTAGTCCCAGTACCTCACGTGCCCCATCAAAGAGCATGATAGAGTTCTTATACTCTGGCTTCCAGAGGTCATCCCAATGCTCAGGCGCCTCATCTACCATGGTTTCATTGTAGACAATTCCCAAGGTTCCCCAGAAGTAAGGAATGGAGAATTTATTGCCTGGGTCAAAGGACTGGTTGAGGAACTCTGGTCCGATATTTTCAAGACCTTCAAGTTTTGAATAGTCAAGCGGTACCAAGAGGTTTTCGTCCTTCATCTTGTTGATCATATATTCACTTGGGATAGCAATATCATAAGTCGTTCCACCCTGCTTGATCTTGGTATACATGGCTTCATTGGAGTCAAAAGTCTCGTACTGGACTTGGATTCCTGTTTCTTCTGTGAACTGAGTCAAGAGTTCAGGATCGATATAGTCACCCCAGTTGTAGATAACCAGTTTTTGACTATCTCGGCTATTGATTTTACTATCTAAATGCGTCGCAATTCCCCACAAGACCAGGATGATGGCTGCAATTCCTGCTAAAAATGAATAGAGTTTTTTCATGCTTGCTCCTCCTTCTCACGTGAGATAAAGTAATATCCAACAACCAGGATAATACTAAAGAGAAAGACAAGGGCAGAAAGGGCATTGATTTCTAGCGAAATTCCTTTACGAGCACGAGAATAAATCTCGACTGACAGAGTTGAAAAGCCATTTCCCGTTACGAAGAAGGTCACGGCAAAGTCATCTAGCGAATAGGTAAAGGCCATGAAGTAACCTGCAATGATAGACGGTGTCAGGTAAGGAAGCATGATTTCCTTGAACATCTGAAATTGACTGGCTCCCAAGTCATAGGCCGCATGAATCATGTCACCGTTCATTTCCTTGAGTCGAGGCAAGACCATCAAGACCACGATAGGAATGGAGAAGGCCACGTGGCTAGATAGAACGGTCAAAAAGCCAAGTGAAAACTTGAGTTGGGTAAAGAGAATCAAGAAGCTGGCACCAATCATAACGTCAGGCGCAACCATGAGGATATTATTGAGTGAAAGAAAGGCTTCTTGGTATTTCTTGCGAGACTGGTAGATGTAAATGGCACCAAAAGTCCCGATAATGGTCGCTATCAAGGCTGACAGAAAGGCCAAGAAAAATGTCTGAGTCACAATCAACATGAGGCGACCATCGCCAAACATGGTTTTAAAATGGCTCAAGCTAAAGCCTGTAAATCTATTCATGTCGTTGCCTGCATTAAAGGCATAGCCAATCAGGTAAAAAATCGGCAGGTAGAGGACAAGAAAGACCAGTCCCAGATAAAGGTTGGCAAATTTTTTCATCGTTCTCTCCTTTCCTTGGTCACCCACATGGTGATGAACATGGTCAGGATAAGAATCACACCGATGGTAGAACCCATTCCATAGTTGTCATTGGTCAGGAAGTTCTGCTCAATGGCTGTTCCCAGCGTGATAACGCGGTTCCCACCAATCAAACGAGTCAGCATGAAGAGACTCAAACTTGGGATAAAGACCGACTGAACCCCACTTCTCACACCGTTCATCGATAGAGGGAAAATGACATGACGGAAGGTCTCCCACTTGGTCGCACCTAGGTCATAACTGGCATTGATAAGATTGTTATCCATATCATCCAAGACATTGAAAATCGGCAAAATCATAAATGGAAGCTCTATGTAGCTTGCGACAAAGATAAAGGAGAAATCGGTAAAGAGCAACTGCTGTGAACCGATTCCGATGAATTCCAAGAATTGGTTAATAGAGCCATTCTGACCAAAAATCCCGATAAAGGCATAGGCTTTAAGGAGCAAATTGATCCAGGTAGGCAGGATAATCAGCATGAGCCAGAGTTGACGGTGCTTGAGACGGGTCAAAAAGAGGGCTGTTGGATAGCTGATAAGCAGGGTTACAAAGGTCACAATTCCTGCATAAAGCACTGAGTTGAAACTCATTTTTAGGTAGGTCAAGTTTTGTGACGCAAAGTAAGATTTATAGTTTTCTAAACTGAATTGTCCTTCAATATTGAAAAAGGATTGACCGAAAATCAAGACCAAGGGTGCCAGGACAAAGAGGGCAATCCAGAGCATGTAGGGCACTACAAAGAGTTTAGAGCTTGTTTTCTTCATCTCTTTCCTCCTCGATTGCATTGATCAGGCCTGCTTCTTGCTCTTCGATTTCCACGTATTCTTCGATACGGGCATCGAACTCTTCTTCGGTTTCGTTGAGACGCATGATGTGGATGTCTTCTGGTTCAAAGTCCAGACCGATTTCCTCACCCACGATGGCCTTACGAGTTGAGTGGATCATCCATTCATTTCCAAGTTCGTCATAGGCTATAATTTCATAGTGCACCCCACGGAAGAGCTGAGTATCGACCTTAACTTGAAGCTTGCCTTCTTCAGGAAGGGTAATCCGCAAGTCCTCTGGACGAATAACGACCTCAACAGGTTCATTTGGCTTCATACCCCCATCGACTGCTTCGAAGCGTTTACCATTAAACTCAACCAAGTAGTCCTCAATCATGGTACCTGGCAAGATATTTGACTCCCCGATAAAGGTGGCAACAAAATGGTTAATAGGCTCATCGTAGATATCCACAGGTGTTCCAGACTGGACAATCTCGCCATCATTCATAACGAAAATCCAGTCACTCATGGCCAGCGCTTCTTCCTGATCGTGAGTGACAAAGACAAAGGTAATGCCCAATCGTTGTTGTAGTTCACGCAGTTCATACTGCATGTCTGTTCTTAATTTCAAGTCCAACGCTGACAAAGGCTCGTCCAACAAAACCACACGGGGTTGGTTGATGATGGCACGGGCAATGGCCACACGCTGACGTTGTCCTCCAGAAAGTTTTCGGATGGAACGTTTTTCATACCCTTCCAACTGAACCATCTTGAGAACTTCCGCTACACGCTGCTCGATTTCTTTCTTGTCAATCTTGCGCAAGCGGAGTGGAAAGGCAACATTTTCAAACACATTCATATGTGGAAACAAGGCATAGGATTGGAAGACCGTATGGACGTCTCGCTTGTTGGTTGGGATGTCGTTGATGCGGACACCGTCCAGCAAAATATCTCCTGTCGTCGCATCCAGTAAACCTGCAATGATGTTCAGGATGGTTGATTTCCCTGAGCCAGATGCGCCTAAAAGAGTGTAGAATTTCCCTTCTTCCAACTCAAAGTTGATGTCTTTGAGAACCTTGGTGTTGCTGTCTTCAAAAACTTTAGAGACGTTTTTGAATTCAATAATTGGTTTTTTCAATTGTCATTTATTCCTTCTTTTTCATAGATTAACAGATCTGGGCTCTGTCAGGCCGCTACTACCTCGTGTAGGAGATTGAACTGCCTACATACTTCTGCACTAACGATAGGCTTTCACCCCCTTTCCATGACATAGCAGCAGCTTCTCAACTAAAGTGTCCTACTTGCTTTCACCCAAGATACGGACTTCTCTTTCAAGCGTGATACCTGAGTGTTCCTTGACTTTTTCAATCACAGACTCAATCAAGTCCTCGTAGTCTTTGGCCGTTCCGGATGCGACATTGATCATAAATCCTGCGTGTTTTTCTGACACTTCTACGCCACCGACACGATAGCCTTTCAAGCCAGCTTCTGAAATTAATTGACCTGCAAAATGCCCTACTGGACGCTTAAAGACCGAACCACAAGATGGATATTCTAAAGGTTGCTTAAGTTCACGTAGATGCGTCAAGCGATCCATTTCTTGCTTGATAACCTGATGGCTTCCTGGAGCAAGGGCAAATTTAGCTGACAAGACAACTGCACCAGACTCTTGAATGGCTGAGTGACGGTAACCAAAAGCCAAGTCCTTGACAGACAGGGTCTCGATTTCTCCGTCCTTAGTCAAAATCTTACAAGACTGTAAGATGTGGGCAATCTCGCCACCATAGGCACCCGCATTCATAAAGACAGCACCACCGACGCTCCCTGGAATGCCACAAGCAAACTCAAAACCAGTCAAACTATGACGAAGGGCAATGCGAGTTGTCTCAATCAAATTTGCCCCAGCTTCAGCTTCAATGGTATAGCCATCAACGGAAACATTATTGAGCTTGTCACACAAGATGACAAATCCACGAATCCCACCATCACGAACGATGATGTTGCTGGCATTTCCAAGAACCATCCAAGGGATATTTTCTTGATTAGCAAATTTGACAACGCGAGCTAACTCAAAACGATTTCGTGGAAAGACCAAATAATCGGCCTCTCCACCTACTTTTGTATAACTATAGCTATGCAAGGGTTCCTTGAAACGGATATCAATCCCTTCTAAGATTTCAAGCATGTTTTCTTTTACTGACATGACACTCTCCCTTTTACAAAATTCATTCCATTATACCATTTTTAATACCATTTGACGACCCTAAAAAAATCTTGGGCTTATTTTAAACAAAAGCTAATTTCTCAAAGTAACTTCCACTTGCCCAACCAAAGTGGAAATTAGTCTAAAACGGATTTTTATGGTGGAATTAAGTGTGAGACGTTTGAGTTAGAAATGAGGTCTACTATGACAAAACATAA
>NZ_JASHCQ010000013.1:0-46978 GCF_047464035.1 Streptococcus mitis | reverse complement strand
TGTTTTTGTTTTTTCGTCATGAGGTGCCTCCTTACGAAAAGTCTCAGACTTAATTCTAGCATCATTCGTCGTCTGAGACTAACTTCCAGTTTTGGGAGAGAGGTGGAAGTTACTTTGAGAAGTTACGCAAGAAGAATTGAGCCTATAATTTCTCTTATAAAAGGAGAATTTTCTGAAAAATCATGATATAATGGATGAGACTATAGATAAAGGATAGAGAGTAATGACATTAGTTTATCAATCAACGCGTGATGCCAACAATACAGTAACTGCTAGCCAAGCTATTTTGCAAGGTTTGGCGACGGATGGTGGTTTGTTTGCACCGCTTACTTATCCAAAGGTAGATTTGGACTTTGACAAATTGAAAGATGCTTCTTACCAGGAAGTTGCTAAGTTAGTTTTGTCAGCATTTTTAGATGACTTTACAGCTGAGGAGTTGGACTACTGTATCAACAATGCCTACGATAGCAAGTTTGATATTCCAGCTATAGCGCCTTTGGTGAAATTAGACGGCCAATACAATTTGGAACTGTTCCATGGTTCAACAATTGCTTTTAAGGATATGGCCTTGTCTATTTTGCCATACTTTATGACAACAGCTGCTAAGAAGCATGGTTTGGAGAACAAGATTGTCATCTTAACAGCGACATCTGGTGATACTGGGAAAGCTGCTATGGCAGGGTTTGCGGATGTGCCTGGAACTGAGATTATCGTCTTTTATCCAAAGGATGGTGTCAGCAAGGTTCAAGAGTTGCAAATGACTACTCAGACTGGTGATAATACTCATGTTATCGCTATTGATGGTAACTTTGATGATGCTCAAACAAATGTGAAGCATATGTTTAACGATGTAGCCCTTCGTGAAAAGTTGGCTACCAATAAACTGCAATTTTCATCTGCCAACTCTATGAATATCGGTCGTTTGGTGCCACAGATTGTTTATTATGTTTATGCCTATGCTCAGTTGGTTAAGACTGGTGAGATTGTGGCTGGTGATAAGGTCAACTTCACAGTACCAACAGGAAATTTTGGAAATATCTTGGCTGCCTTTTATGCTAAGCAAATTGGTCTACCAGTTGGCAAATTAATCTGTGCTTCAAATGACAACAATGTTTTGACAGACTTTTTCAAGACACGTGTTTACGACAAGAAACGTGAGTTTAAAGTGACTACTAGTCCATCTATGGATATTTTGGTATCTTCAAACTTGGAGCGTTTGATTTTCCATCTTTTAGGTAATGATGCGGTTAAAACAGCTGAACTTATGAATGCCTTGAACAAGCAAGGACAATATGAGTTGACAGACTTTGATGCAGAGATTTTGGACCTCTTTGCAGCTGAATATGCGACTGAGGAAGAAACGGCAGCAGAAATCAAGCGTGTTTATGAGGCAGATTCTTATATCGAGGATCCACATACGGCGGTTGCCTCGGCAGTTTATAAGAAATACCAAGCGGCTACTGGCGATGTGACTAAGACGGTGATTGCTTCAACAGCTAGTCCCTACAAGTTTCCAGTGGTTGCCGTAGAAGCTGTAACAGGAAAAGCAGGCTTGACAGACTTTGAAGCCTTGGATCAATTACATGAAATCTCAGGTGTTGCAGTGCCACCAGCAGTTGATGGACTTGAAACAGCTCCTGTTCGTCACAAGACAACAGTGGCAGCTGCTGATATGCAAGCAGCGGTTGAGGATTATCTAGGACTTTAAGACAGAGGGAGTAAACTCGGTTGGGAAACCAACTGAGTTTCTTTTCATCAGGAGGAAGGATTGTTTAAGAAAAATAAAGACATTCTTAATATTGCCTTACCAGCTATGGGCGAAAACTTTTTGCAGATGCTCATGGGGATGGTGGACAGTTATCTGGTAGCCCACTTGGGCTTGATAGCTATTTCGGGTGTATCAGTAGCTGGCAATATTATCACGATTTACCAGGCGATTTTCATCGCTCTGGGAGCTGCTATTTCCAGTGTTATTTCAAAAAGTTTGGGGCAGAAGGATCAATCTATGCTAGCCTATCATGTGACTGAGGCGTTGAAGATTACCTTACTATTAAGTTTCCTTTTAGGATTTTTGTCCATCTTCGCTGGGAAAGAGATGATAGGACTTTTGGGGACGGAGATAGATGTAGCTGAGAGTGGTGGACTCTACCTATCCTTGGTAGGCGGATCGATTGTTCTTTTGGGCTTGATGACCAGTCTGGGTGCCTTGATTCGTGCAACGCATAATCCACGTCTGCCTCTCTATGTTAGTCTTTTATCCAATGCCTTGAATATTCTTTTTTCAAGTCTAGCTATTTTTGTTTTGGATATGGGGATAGCTGGTGTTGCTTGGGGGACAATTCTGTCTCGTTTGGTAGGTCTTGTGATTTTATGGTCGCAATTAAAGTTGCCTTTTGAGAAACCGACTTTTGGTTTAGATAAGGAACTATTGACCTTAGCTTTGCCAGCAGCTGGAGAGCGGCTTATGATGAGGGCTGGAGATGTAGTGATTATTGCCTTGGTCGTTTCTTTTGGGACGGAGGCAGTGGCAGGAAATGCGGTCGGGGAGGTTTTGACCCAGTTTAACTATATGCCTGCCTTTGGCGTGGCTACGGCAACGGTCATGCTAGTGGCCCGAGCAGTTGGAGAGGATAATTGGAAAAGAGTCGCTAGTTTGAGTAAGCAAACCTTTTGGCTTTCTCTGGTCCTCATGTTACCCTTGACGCTTAGTGTCTATGCCTTGGGCATACCACTGACTCATCTCTATACGAATGATTTTCTAGCGGTGGAGGCTAGTGTTCTAGTGACACTTTTTTCACTACTTGGTACTCCTATGACGATAGGAACAGTCATCTATACAGCAGTCTGGCAGGGTTTGGGCAATGCTCGCCTTCCCTTTTATGCGACAAGTATAGGAATGTGGTGTATCCGCATTGGAACAGGATATCTGATGGGGATTGTGCTTGGTTGGGGCTTGCCTGGTATTTGGGCAGGGACTCTCTTGGATAATGGTTTTCGATGGTTATTTCTACGTTACCGTTACCAGCGTTATATGAGCTTGAAAGGATAGGAAATGCAAAAAACAGCTTTTATTTGGGATTTAGACGGGACTTTATTGGATTCTTATGAGGCGATTTTATCAGGGATTGAGGAGACCTATGCTCAATTTTCTATTCCTTATGATAAAGAGAAGGTGAGGGAGTTTATTCTCAAGTATTCTGTACAAGATTTGCTTGTGCAGGTGGCAGAAGAGCGAAAGATGGATGTGGCAGTGTTAAATCAGGTGCGTGCCCAGAGTCTGGCTGAGAAGAATGCTCAGGTAGTTTTGATGCCAGGTGCGCGTGATGTGCTAGCTTGGGCAGAGGAATCAGGAATTCAGCAGTTTGTTTACACTCATAAGGGAGATAATGCTCTTACCATTCTCAGAGATTTGGGGTTGGAGTCCTATTTTACAGAGATTCTAACCAATCAAAGTGGTTTTGCGCGTAAACCTAGTTCAGAAGCAGCTACCTATCTGTTAGACAAGTATCAGTTGGATTCTGAGAAGACTTATTATATAGGGGATCGAACTCTGGATGTGGAATTTGCCCAGAATAGTGGGATTCAAAGCATCAACTTTTTAGAGGCGTCTTATGAAGGCAATTACAGGATTCAAGCATTAGAAGATATTCCTCTTATTTTTAAGGTTAAGTGATAAAAATATTGTGTCAGTTTTGTGACAGAGACCTAACAAACTATTTCAAGTAATCGAGTTTGTTACAAGGGATAGACAGTTCTGTTAAATAGGCCCGAGAGGGCTTTTTTTCTACATTTTTTGTGTTATCATAGACAGGTACTCATTTGAAAGGAATTTGAAAGAATGAAGAAAAGAATATTATTAGCCTCAACAGTAGCCTTGTCATTTGCCCCAGTATTAGCAACTCAAGCAGAAGAAGTTCTTTGGACTGCACGTAGTGTTGAGCAAATCAAAAACGATTTGACTAAAACGGATAACAAAACAAGTTATACCGTTCAGTATGGTGATACCTTGAGCACCATTGCAGAAGCCCTGGGTGTAGATGTCACAGTTCTTGCGAATTTGAATAAAATCACTAATATGGACTTGATTTTCCCAGAAACCGTTTTGACAACGACTGTCAATGAAGTCGAGGAAGTAACGGAAGTTGAAATCCAAACACCTCAAGTAGATTCTAGTGAAGAAGTAACAACTGCGACAGCAGATTTGACAACCAATCAAGTAACGGTTGATGATCAAACTGTTCAGGTTGCAGACCTTTCTCAACCGATTGTAGAAGCACCAAAAGCAGTAGAAACTACAAGAACAAAAGAAGTGGCAACAAGTTCAGAAGTTGCAGAGACAGTTGCTACTGCAGAAGAAGTGGCACCATCTACAGGAACTTCTGTCCCAGAAGAGCAAACAGCCGAAACAAGCAATGTAGTTGCAGAAGCAGCTCCTCAGGCAACGACTCAAGCTGAGAAGCAAGAAACACAAGCAAGCCCTCAAGCTGAGAAGCAAGAAACACAAGCAAGCCCTCAAGCTGAGAAGCAGGAAGCACAAGCAAGTCCTCAAGCTGAATCAGCAGTAGAAGCAACTACAGCGCCAGTAGAAGAAACAGCAATCGAAACAACTGCAACAAGTTCAGAAGAATTAAAAGAAGCCTCATCAAATGAAGCTACAACAGCAGTTTCTACTTATCAACTAGAAGAGAAGAAAACAGTTTCAACAACTTACGCGGCTCCAGCAGCGCCCGATTATGCTGGACTTGCGGTAGCGAAATCTGAAAATGCAGGCCTTCAACCACAAACAGCTGCCTTTAAAGAAGAAATTGCTAACTTGTTTGGCATCACATCCTTTAGTGGTTACCGTCCAGGAGACAGTGGAGATCACGGAAAAGGTTTGGCTATCGACTTCATGGTACCAGAAAGCTCAGAACTAGGGGATAAGCTTGCGGAATACGCTATTCAAAACATGGCTAGCCGTGGAATTAGTTACATTATCTGGAAACAACGTTTCTATGCTCCATTCGATAGCAAATATGGACCAGCTAATACTTGGAACCCAATGCCAGACCGTGGTAGTGTGACAGAAAACCACTATGACCACGTTCACGTTTCAATGAATGGATAAACCAGACTTGGTAATATCATTTTGACGAATGAGATCTAGCTTTCGTGATAGGAAGCAAGTCTCGTTCGTTTTTTCTTTGTCATACTCTTCGAAAATCTCTTCAAACCACGTCAGTTTTATCTGCAATCTCAAAGCTGTGCTTTGAGCAACCTACGGATAGCTTCCTAGTTTGCTCTTTGATTTTCATTGAGTATCAATATGAATGGAAAATGGGGAGTTTCCATCTTGTAATAATCCAAGCAACATTCTTGCAATCTATTTTACTTTATATTATACTTGATTAATCAACTATTGATAAATCAACCGAAAAAGAGAAAAGAGATGTTAGAGATTCAAGATTTACTTTATCAACTCCGCTTGTCTGAGCAAGCGAACACGAAATTATTTGAAAAAAGGCTTGGAATTAGTTTGACACGGTATCAGATTTTACTGTTTTTACTGGAGAATTCTCCCTGTAATCAAATGGCAGTTCAGGAGCGTTTGAAGATTGATCAGGCTGCTTTGACACGACATTTCAAGATTCTGGAAAAGGAAGGTTTGGTGGAGCGTCATCGCAATCCTGAAAATCAGCGAGAAGTGTTGGTAGAGGCTACTAAGTATGCCAAAGAGCAGTTAGTGGTGAATCCCCCTCTGCAACATATCAAGGTTAAGGAAGAGATGGAAAGTATCTTAACAGAGTCTGAAAGAACAGAACTCAGCCGTCTATTAAATAAATTGGTTTTGGGTATTGAAAATATAGAAATTTAAGGAGAAATAGATGTCAATTATTACAATCATTTTAACAACGATTGTTGCTTTGGAGCATTTTTACATTTTTTATTTGGAAAGTATTGCAACGCAATCAGATGCGACTAGTCATGTCTTTAACACGGACAAGGAAGAACTGGCTCGTCCGTCAGTAAGTTCATTGTTTAAAAATCAAGGGATTTATAATGCTTTGCTAGGAGTCTTTCTCTTGTATGGAATTTATTTCTCACAGAATTTAGAAATTGTGACTATTTTTGTTTTATTTGTGATTGGTGCTGCGGCTTATGGCTCTCTCACAGCAGATAAGAAAATTATTTTGAAGCAAGGTGGACCAGCTATTTTGGCCTTGATTAGTATTTTATTCTTTAAATAAACTTTAATGCCAGTCTGATACTCTCCGGTCCTTTTCACTCCAGAATAAGGGAAATATGTTATACTTGTTTTTAAGAAAAAAATCTCATTGAATTTGTTTTGAGGAGTTAGGAATGAAAGTATTAGTGACCGGTTTTGAGCCCTTTGGAGGGGAAAAGGTTAATCCAGCTTTGGAGGCCATTAAAGGTTTACCAGCTGAAATCCATGGTGCTGAGGTCCGTTGGCTAGAGGTGCCGACAGTTTTTCACAAATCGGCTCAAGTATTGGAAGAAGAAATGAGTCGTTATCAACCTGACTTTGTCCTTTGTATCGGCCAAGCAGGTGGAAGAACCAGCTTGACACCTGAGCGAGTAGCTATTAATCAAGATGATGCACGGATTCCTGATAATGAGGGTAATCAGCCGATTGACCTTCCCATTCGAGCGGACGGTGCTCCGGCCTACTTTAGTAGTCTACCGATTAAAGCGATGGTTCAAGCTATAAAAAAAGAAGGTTTGCCGGCCTCTGTTTCCAATACGGCAGGGACTTTTGTCTGCAATCATTTGATGTATCAGGCTCTCTATTTGGTAGAAAAGAAATTTCCACATGTTAAGGCAGGTTTTATGCACATTCCTTATATGATGGAACAGGTGGTGAATCGACCGACTACTCCAGCTATGAGTTTAGTGGACATTAGGCGAGGGATAGAAGCAGCAATCGGAGCCATGATAGAATATGGAGATGAGGACCTCAAGTTGGTAGGCGGAGAAACTCATTGATAGAAAAAGAGCTTGAGGGAAAACCTTCAAGCTTTTGGACGTTTTCGAGCCAGTACTGCTCGGTAAAAAATCATTTTAATGATTTGAATATAGGGTAGGAGTGAGAAACTAGCAATTCCAAAGGTAATCCAATTGAGGAAGTACCAAGGAAGGAGTTGTAAGTCTAGGACGAAACGCTGGAACTTGTAGCCTTTCATCAGGAAACGGCTGGTTTTTAGGATTTTCCCTGGTTTAGCTTGTCCTAAGTCTAGGGTATCACAGAGGAGAAATTCTACCTGCGAATAGGCATAGTATTGTGGGATATAGAGACTATTTCCGACAATCATCAAGAGGATACTTGCTAGAAAGTAAAGACCAAAGGTCATGAGGAAACGCTCAGTTTCAATTGACGTGAGATCCAGATTGGGAAACTCAGGGTGAAGGGCAACGAATTTCTTTGCAAGAAAGCTACTGTAAAAAAGGAAGTAAATTCCAAGCAAACTAGGAATGCTCCATAAGAAGAGATAGAAACGTTTGAGAAGGAGAGTCAAAAAGGTTTGTGAAAAGTACTCTTCGTTAAAGAGAGTGAGACTATTTTTGATGGATAGTTCTGTATCTGGGTTCTTTATAAGTTTTAGCGTTGTATAGACGGAACTGGTTAGAAGAATAGCTCCGATAAAGGAGACTAATAGTGGAAAAAGGTAGGCTTGGAATACATGGCCAAACACGCTTAAAAAGGGTTGTTCTAAAACACTCTCGTTGATGCGCTCTAAGGGATTGAGGAAGCCAGATAAGATGAGCAGTATGCTAGGTAAGAGATAGACGAGAAAGAGGCGGGGATTTTCAGCCTGAAATTGTCTGGCTTGCAGACGAACGGTTTTTAAATCAATTTTTGGGTATTTCATTCTCTCATTATACCATAGTTCGTGACAGTTCCTACTTTTTTTGATAAAATCATACAGTATGCCCTTGGGCACAAAGTATGAACTGGGACTGTCTTTCCCAGCTTCGGAGGTAAAAAATGTCAGATTCACCAATCAAATATCGTTTGATTAAGAAAGAAAAACATACAGGAGCTCGTCTGGGAGAAATCATCACTCCCCACGGTACCTTCCCAACACCTATGTTTATGCCAGTTGGGACACAAGCCACTGTCAAAACTCAGTCGCCTGAAGAATTGAAGGAGATGGGTTCGGGAATTATCCTGTCAAACACCTATCATCTCTGGCTTCGTCCTGGGGATGAACTCATCGCACGCGCTGGTGGTCTCCACAAGTTCATGAATTGGGACCAGCCTATTTTGACAGATAGTGGTGGTTTTCAGGTTTATTCCTTAGCAGATAGCCGTAATATCACAGAAGAAGGGGTAACCTTTAAAAACCATCTTAATGGTTCCAAGATGTTCCTGTCTCCAGAAAAGGCCATCTCTATTCAGAACAATCTAGGTTCAGATATCATGATGTCCTTTGACGAATGTCCTCAGTTTTATCAACCTTACGACTATGTTAAGAAATCAATCGAGCGCACTAGCCGTTGGGCTGAGCGTGGTTTGAAGGCTCACCGTCGTCCACATGACCAAGGTTTGTTTGGAATTGTGCAGGGGGCAGGATTTGAAGATCTTCGTCGCCAATCAGCTCACGACCTTGTCAGTATGGATTTCCCAGGTTACTCTATCGGTGGTTTGGCAGTGGGAGAAACCCACGAGGAGATGAATGCCGTCTTGGACTTCACAACCCAACTGCTGCCTGAAAACAAACCTCGCTATCTGATGGGTGTGGGAGCACCAGATAGCTTGATCGATGGAGTGATTCGTGGGGTGGATATGTTTGACTGTGTCCTGCCGACTCGTATCGCTCGTAACGGAACTTGTATGACCAGCCAAGGGCGTTTGGTTGTCAAAAATGCCCAGTTTGCTGAGGACTTTACGCCACTGGATCCTGAGTGTGATTGCTACACATGTAAGAATTACACACGCGCCTATCTTCGTCACCTCCTCAAGGCTGATGAAACCTTTGGTATCCGCTTGACTAGCTACCACAATCTTTACTTCTTACTTAACCTGATGAAGCAGGTTCGACAAGCCATCATGGATGACAATCTCTTGGAATTCCGTGAGTATTTTGTAGAAAAATATGGCTACAATAAGTCAGGCCGTAATTTCTAAAATGGAATGGATATAAGCTAAAAATCCTAAGTTTTCTCTTGGGATTTTTCTTCTTTTTTTGATAGAATTAAAGTGTATAATGAAAGGGAGAATAAACTCGTATGCGCATTAAATGGTTTTCCTTGATTAGAATTACAGGTTTACTACTGGTACTCTTGTATCATTTCTTTCAGACCATCTTTCCTGGAGGATTTTTCGGGGTAGATGTCTTTTTCACATTTTCAGGTTTCTTGATTACGGCTCTACTTATCGAAGAGTTTTCTAAAAATCATGAGATTGACTTGATTGGATTTTTTAGGAGACGCTTTTATCGGATTGTGCCACCTGTGGTTTTGATGGTCTTGGTAACCATGCCCTTTACCTTCCTAGTTCGCCAAGACTATGTGGCTGGAATTGGAGGTCAGATTGCGGGTGTTTTAGGCTTTATGACCAACTTCTATGAACTCCTAACAGGAGGGAGTTATGAATCTCAGTTCATTCCTCATTTGTTTGTTCATAATTGGAGCTTGGCCGTTGAGGTTCACTACTATATCCTCTGGGGATTGGCAGTTTGGTTCTTATCTAAACAGGCTAAATCAAATGGTCAGTTGAGAGGAATGGTCTTTCTCTTATCTGCTGTTGCCTTCTTGATCAGCTTCTTCTCCATGTTTATTGGTAGTTTTCTAGTGACCTCTTATTCCTCTGTTTACTTCTCCAGTTTAACTCATGTCTATCCATTCTTTTTGGGAAGTATCCTAGCAACGATTGTAGGCGTTCGTCAGACGACTTCCCTCGTCAAGCAGTTGGATAAAATCTGGGATTTACGCAAGACCCTTTTAGTTTTTGGAGGAGGTTTTGGCTTTTTACTCATTTTGACCTTCTTTGTCAAATTTACCTATCTCTTTGCCTATCTTATAGGCTTCTTGCTTGCCAGTCTTGCAGCTCTTGCTATGATCCTTGCAGCGCGTGTCTTACATGAAAAGACTCCTAATATGCAGGAACCAAAGATGATTAGTTTTTTAGCAGATACTAGCTATGCGGTTTATCTCTTCCATTGGCCTTTCTATATCATTTTCTCACAACTGACATCAAATCTTCTTGCTGTGTTACTGACTTTGATTTTTTCTTATGGATTTGCTAGCCTATCATTTTATGTGTTGGAGCCTTGGATTGCAGGCAAGAACACACCTGCTATACAAGCTCTTCGTCCCCTGCCTTATATTCACGCAATTCTTGCAACAAGTACAGGAATCTTGGCCTTCATTGTCCTCTTAGTGACTTTGTTAGCACCACAAGTGGGAGCGTTTGAGATAGATTTGACTGTCAATGGTTTGAAGCAAGCTGCAACAAATATTGGTCAGACCAAGGTGATGGCAGAACGAGCAGATGCAAATAGTTTGGGGATTGCTGATGGCACTATGTTAATTGGTGACTCGGTGGCTTTAAGGGCAAATACAGCACTACAGACAGCCCTTCCAGGGGCACAGATTAATGCTCAGGTCAGCAGAACAACTAAGACTGCCAATGAAATCATGCTAAATAATAGCCAGAATAAATTTTTACCTAAGATGGTAGTCATTGCAACAGGGGTAAATAATCCTGAAAATTATAAGGAAGACTGGGATAGTATCGTGAAAAATCTTCCTAAGGGCCACCATATGATTTTAGTGACTCCTTATGAGGGGGATAAGACAAAAGAGACCTATGCCATCGTTGAGAAGGCTGCTGCCTACATGAGAGAATTGGCAGAGAAGACTCCTTACATCACGATAGCAGATTGGAATCAAGTTGCTAAGGAACATCCAGAAATTTGGACTGGAACAGACCAAGTCCATTTTGGAAGTGACAATAGTAAGATTGAAGCAGGAGCTAAATTGTATGCAGATACCATTGCCACAGCCTTGCAAACAGCTCAAGACAAGCCAGTCAAATCAAAATAACGTGTATTTAAAAGAAAAGAGTTGGAGAAAGGAAGTATGACATCCAGCAGTCTAAAAAAATCTGAGTTCAGACACCTTATAAAAGCATAAAACGGCAAATTGCCGTTTTTATTTTATATTCTTTGATAAAATAGCTAAAATTGTATCGCTATCATTTGAGGTATCTGTTTTTACTAGTCCTGTTTCAACTCTACTAAATAATGAGTTAATAATTATTAGTCGCTCGTCTTTATCGATGTCAGTTCCAGCATAAGTTAGAGATTGATAAAATCTCGTCAAAGCTGCTTTTTGTCTGTATTCAGTAGCCAAATGATGATTTGACATCACAATCTTTATCAACACTCTAACAATGTAGATAAAAAATGAAATGACCGAAATAAGTATAAATGACTCAGATATGAATGGAATCTCTTTTTTGATAACATTTAAAGAATAGTCGTGTATCACGAGAACTAATATTACTGAAACAGATATTAAAGCTAAGACTGCACCAATAAGGAACCATGTCCATTTTGTAGCTCGCTTTTGATGTTCTATAGCACGCTCATTCCAAAGTTGCTCTGGAGCCTCTAGAGAAAGCTTATTTTTATATGTTTCCTCTAAATCTTTAAGCTTATTTTGCTTTTCTTTTTGCCAGTCGTTGAGAGATTTTTGAAATTCAGCAAACTCAGAAACTTTTTCATCGAATTGTTCCTGAATTTTATTATGTTTATCTTCTGTGAATGACGTAATTTCTCTATACTGTTCATCGGAGTTGTCTGAGATATCTTTCAACTTGCTAGCTAGAGGAGCTACTATATTTGTTTCAAAATCAGATATATTCTCTTTAATGTTTGAAAAGTTTTTTCTAAGTAAATATAGTGCTGGATAAAATACATATTGAGAGGTATTTGATAAATAACTACCTATAGCATTATTATACTTAGAGAGATAAATAAAATTTCTGATAGCTTCATTAAGATTGTCTTGAGATTGTTGAGTATAGAAAGAAACGAAACTTTTTAGTTTACGAATTTCTGAATCTTTGTCAATAGGAGAACTTATTGATAATATGTATACCATCTTATCTTGTTCTATTGATTCACGACTACTTGATAAATTATAGTAAAGTTGTTCATTTATTTTATCGATATTCAATTCTTCAAGCTCGAAGATATATTTTCTTATTAAATTAAACTTATCGCTCAAATTTTTCCAATTTGACATAAAATTATTGGGAGCTATGTCATAAATTGAACTCCAATAAGTAAGGTTACTTTTTATAATTTTTTCAAGCTCATCAAATGTAAAAAACTCTTTGTATTCGTGAAAATCAATTATAAAATCGCTAGAAATAGTGAATCTAAAGAGAATTTTATCATTTAGAAAATTTGATACTTGTTTTTTCGTAAAACTCATTATTTACCTCAATAGAGTTAAAAGTGAAAATTAATTTTCTTACAATCAATAAGTTGTGCAGGATTATTTGGATTTTTAACTTTTACATCAATAATTGATAGATTGCATGTATTATTAGCTAAAGATAGTAGCTCATCTTTATTGTTAAAGTTATCAAAATGCTGTGATGATACTAATGCAAATAAGTTGAAATCAGCCTCTTCTACTGGGGTATAAATATATTTAAAAACAGTAAAAGGATTATCAAGTAGCCACATACCACGAATACGAAGACTTGTTATTCCTAATGGGTCAATCTTATTTACTCGCCCAAGTTCTTGAGTTGGTGAAAAATTAACGTTTGGAATGCTTGATATGCCGTATTTTATTTTTTCAAAAATATCTTGATAGACTATCTTATCAGCACAATAAACAGAGGCGTCAATTAATGCTAACTCTCTGAGCTGTCTATTATTTACAAAACCGATTGAATAAATAAAATCTTTCTCACTCCATTCTTCTGCTTCACGAGCAGCTTGTTTTAATCGAGAATCATCAACGTAAAGTTTAGATTTAGGACTTGAGCTATTAAGTTGAAGCTGAGAATTACGACTTTCGATTTTCTTAGTTTCAATGGCTGCTCCGCCTTTCAACATAGCATCAGGTGGATTAGAATCATTACCCAGATATGAAAAAACTTGATTTACTTTCAGTATTCGGGCTGATTCGTCATCTTCTAAAATCGTGTCAGCAAAGCTATCGACAATATATTTTTCAAGAGCATCTCCCATTGAATTAGCTCGATTAGAACCCATATAAATTTCTTGAAGATTGGAGTTATGACTCTTTATAATGTTAATAACTGCTGTTAAAATATTCGCTTCCATATTATTTTCCTTTAACAATTTCCTTATATATAAAATCTGATATGGGTTGAGTAATAGCTTTTGCTAATAATACAGGGACTGCATTTCCAATTTGCTTATAAATTTTATCAATTCGTCCATTTTCTTTAAGTTTCATATTTCCGCCATCTGAAAACTCAAACCAATCTGGAAATGTTTGAATTCTGGCGATTTCTTTTATAGAAAGTCTCCTATTTATATCGCCATTAAAAATCCATTTATTTTTTTCAATTTTTGTCATAGGTTCACCACCTGGGTGTTGAGGAGCTTGGCGACCAGATGCCTGAATAGTAAAAGATTGTTCAGACCAACTCTTTTTTCTATTTCGACTCATGTAGATTGTTGAGTATTCACCTTGAAAATATGGTCCTGGGTTATTTTTAAGGTCCCCAATAGCCTGTTCTAGTGTTACGAAAGGTAGTTTTTCTTCGAGTAAGTCAATTTCATTAGGATTACTGTGAGTAGCCTCTGGTAGTTGATAATGAAAACCATATTTTTGTTCGATTTTTTCTTTATGAACACCAATTAAAAAAACTCGCTCACGCAACTGAGGAACCCCATAATCTCTAGCATTTACTAAATGAGGAGTGACGGTATAACCAGCCGCTGCAAAATCAGCTACAATTTGATTTAATACTTCACCACGACCCAAAGTCATCATTCCCTTAACATTTTCTGCTACAAAAAATTCAGGTTGAGTTTGAATGAGTGCACGAATAAAATGGATATATAAAAAATTTCTGGGGTCATCTATAAGTCGTGGTCCAGCTTCTGAGAATCCAGGGCAAGGAAAGCCCCCAATCATAATTTGGCATTCTGGAAAATGAGAAACCTTTCGGATGTCTTTTTCATGCTGAGTGACATGTTTAGGAAAGTTTAATTTGTAAGTCATATTAGCTTCTTTAAACATATCGTTTGTATATATCGTATGAAAAATACTTTCTGAACGATATTTATTAAATGTCTCTTTTCCAGAATTGAAATATTCTAAAGCTTTTTTATCACCAATAACGCTACTTAACCCAGCCAATTCAAGTCCTAAATCAAGTCCTCCAGCACCGCTGAATAATGAAACTACATTAAATTTATTTTCTCTGCTGTCAATATTTAACAACAAACTTATATCTTTTTCATCTTCAGGTACAGATAGCTCTTCTTCTGAAATTTTTTGAAGAAGTATCTCTTTAACCTCATCATTTGATAAATTGCGTGTTTCTGGTTTGAATTTTCCTCGTGAGCGATTTGCTTGCTTAGTTTTTTCTCTCATTTATTACAATCCGATTCCTATCAATAATTAACTTCCATTATACCATATAAAGCTAATGAGCAGAAGGTTTAAATTCATTACCCGATATCCTAGTTAGCTTGCGAAAAGTCTCGGATTTAATTCTAGCATAATTCGTCGTCTGAGAGTAACTTCCAGTTTTGGGAGAGAGATGGAAGTTACTTTGATAAGTTACAGCTCTTTTAAAATATCTCTAGAAAATAGGTCTATACCATTTACAAATGAATCAGAAAAGTTTATAATGTAATTGACATAATAAATATCAAAAGTAATCTTTTAAGGAGGTCATTATTATGCCTAATTACGTTAAAGCGGATCAGTTTTTCTATCCATTTGGCATTCGTCGCGGTGGGTACTTAGAACTTGTTGATGGCAAATTTGGGAAACATGTGGATCAAATTCCTGAAGGAGCAGAGGTTCTTGACTATACTGGTTATAGCATTGCACCAGGTCTTGTGGATACTCATATTCATGGATATGCAGGTGTAGATGTGATGGACAACAACATTGAAGGGACATTGCATACTATGAGTGAAGGACTTCTTAGTACCGGTGTTACCAGTTTCTTGCCCACAACTTTAACAGCCACTTATGAGCAATTGCTTGCAGTCACTGAAAATCTTGGAAACCATTATAAAGAAGCAACAGGTGCTAAGATTCGTGGGATTTATTATGAAGGTCCATATTTCACAGAAACTTTTAAGGGGGCACAAAATCCAACTTATATGAGAGACCCGGGTGTTGAGGAGTTTCATTCTTGGCAGGATGCTGCAAAAGGGATGCTAAATAAAATCGCTATTGCACCAGAACGTGATGGGGTGGAAGATTTTGTACGTACTATTACAGGTGAAGGTGTGACAGTTGCACTTGGACACTCAGATGCGACATTTGAACAAGCTAAGAAGGCAGTTGATGCTGGAGCTAGTGTATGGGTACATGCCTATAATGGGATGCGTGGTTTAACACACCGCGAACTCGGTATGGTAGGAGCTATGTATGAGCTCCCACATACTTACGCAGAATTGATTTGTGATGGTCACCACGTAGATCCAAAAGCTTGTGAGATTTTACTTAAGCAAAAGGGGACAGAAAACATCGCTCTTATTACGGACTGTATGACAGCTGGTGGGCTTGAAGACGGTGACTATATGTTGGGAGAATTTCCAGTAGTGGTTGCCAATGGAACTGCACGTCTCAAATCTACTGGTAATTTGGCAGGTTCTATCCTCAAACTTAAAGATGGTATGAGAAATGTAGTCGAGTGGGGTATTGCGAATCCGCATGAAGCAGTCATGATGGCCAGCCTTAACCCAGCAAAATCTGTTCACATTGATGATGTCTGTGGTCAAATCCGTGAAGGTTATGACGCGGACTTTATCGTACTAGATAAAGATTTGGAATTGGTAGCAACCTACCTAGACGGTGTGAAACGTTATCAAGCATAAGAGAGAAAGCAGAAGTTAGAGATTAGCTTCTGCTTTTTTATCTATATTACTTTACCGGTAAATAAAAAAGTTAAAAAAATCACAAAAAATCTTGAACAAACAAATGAAAAGGCTTACAATTATATTGTAAATAGTACAAATAAAAAAAGGAGGAGTGCTTTATGAAAGCCTATACTTATGTTAAACCAGGACTTGCTTCTTTTGTTGATGTAGATAAACCAGTGATTCGCAAGCCAACAGACGCTATTGTTCGTATCGTAAAAACTACTATTTGTGGAACAGACCTCCATATTATCAAAGGGGATGTCCCTGCTTGCCAAAGTGGTACCATTCTTGGTCACGAAGGGATTGGGATTGTTGAAGAAGTTGGGGAAGGAGTTTCTAACTTCAAAAAAGGCGACAAGGTCTTGATTTCTTGTGTTTGTGCTTGTGGAAAATGCTACTACTGTAAAAAAGGGATTTATGCCCACTGTGAAGACGAAGGAGGCTGGATTTTCGGTCACTTGATTGATGGTATGCAGGCTGAATATTTACGTGTCCCTCATGCAGATAACACTCTTTACCACACTCCAGAAAACTTGTCAGATGAAGCCTTGGTTATGCTATCAGACATTCTACCTACTGGATATGAAATTGGTGTCTTGAAAGGGAAAGTAGAACCTGGTTGCAGCGTAGCCATTATTGGTTCAGGTCCAGTTGGATTGGCTGCTCTTTTGACAGCCCAATTCTATTCACCAGCTAAATTGATTATGGTGGATTTAGACGATAACCGCTTGGAAACTGCTGTATCATTTGGTGCGACTCACAAGATTAATTCTTCAGACCCTGAAAAAGCCATTAAAGAAATTTATGATTTGACAGATGGTCGTGGTGTGGATGTTGCTATCGAAGCTGTTGGTATTCCTGCAACATTTGATTTTTGTCAAAAGATTATCGGTGTAGACGGAACGGTTGCTAACTGTGGTGTACATGGTAAACCAGTTGAATTCGACTTGGATAAACTTTGGATTCGCAACATCAATGTAACAACTGGTTTGGTATCTACAAATACAACTCCACAATTGTTGAAAGCACTTGAAAGTCATAAGATTGAACCAGAAAAATTGGTAACTCACTATTTCAAACTAAGTGAAATTGAAAAAGCCTATGAAGTTTTCAGTAAAGCAGCAGACCACCATGCAATTAAGGTCATCATCGAAAACGATATTTCAGAAGCTTAAGTAGTAAAAACATTTTGGAACACAAGCAAATAGAAATTCAGTCATTCATCAGATGGCTGGATTTTTTATCAAAAAATTAAGAAATGAGCATATTTCTTTCCTTGTTTAATGGAATTAGTTATAATATACGATACAAAGGAAATGAATGAATATGTATCGTGTTATAGAAATGTATGGAGATTTTGAACCTTGGTGGTTCTTAGAAGGTTGGGAAGAAGATATTGTAGCTAGTAAGAAATTTGATCAGTATTATGATGCTCTCAAATACTACAAAACTTGCTGGTTTAGATTGGAACAAGAATCCCCTCTTTATAAAAGTAGAAGTGACTTGATGACCATTTTCTGGGATCCAGAAGACCAACGTTGGTGTGATGAATGTGACGAGTATTTACAACAATACCATTCTTTGGCTCTTTTGCAGGACGAGCAGGTTATTCCAGATGAAAAATTACGCCCAGGCTATGAAAAACAAACAGGTAAGGAAAGGCACCGTTCTTGCCGTATGAAATTAAATTAGAGAAAAAGTAACTTTTTTGGAGTTGCTTTTTTTATTTTTCCAACTCTTTGCGAATAGTATAGTTGAGGAGGTAAGTATGGTTCAAGAAATTGCACAAGAAATCATTCGTTCGGCTCGAAAAAAAGGAGCGCAAGACATTTATTTTGTCCCCAAGTTAGACGCCTATGAGCTTCATATGAGGGTCGGAGACAAGCGCTGTAAAATCGGTTCTTATGATTTTGAAAAATTTGCGGCCGTTATCAGTCACTTTAAGTTTGTAGCGGGTATGAATGTTGGGGAGAAGAGACGTAGTCAACTTGGTTCCTGTGATTATGAATATGACCAGAAGATGGCATCTCTACGTCTATCTACTGTAGGCGATTATCGAGGACATGAGAGTTTAGTCATTCGCTTGTTGCACGATGAGGAGCAAGATTTACATTTTTGGTTTCAGGATATTGGAGAACTGGGTAAGCAGTACAGGCAACGGGGACTCTATCTTTTTGCTGGTCCAGTCGGCAGTGGCAAGACAACCTTGATGCACGAATTGGCTAAATCAATATTTAAAGGACAGCAAGTTATGTCCATTGAAGATCCTGTCGAAATCAAGCAGGACGACATGCTTCAGTTGCAGTTGAACGAAGCAATCGGGTTGACCTATGAAAATCTCATCAAACTTTCCCTACGGCATCGTCCTGATCTCCTGATTATCGGAGAAATTCGGGACAGCGAGACGGCGCGTGCAGTGGTCAGAGCCAGTTTGACAGGGGCGACAGTCTTTTCAACCATTCACGCCAAGAGTATCCGAGGTGTTTATGAACGCCTGCTGGAGTTGGGTGTGACTGCGGAGGAATTGGCAGTCGTTCTGCAAGGAGTCTGCTATCAGAGATTAATTGGGGGAGGAGGAATCGTTGACTTTGCAAACAAAGACTATCAAGAACACCAGCCAACTAGCTGGAATGAACAAATTGACCAGCTTCTTAAAGATGGACATATCACAAGTCTTCAGGCTGAAACGGAAAAAATTAGCTACAGCTAAGCAAAAAAATATCATTACTTTGTTTAACAATCTCTTTTCCAGCGGTTTTCATCTGGTGGAGACCATCTCCTTTTTAGATAGGAGTGCCTTATTGGACAAGCAGTGTGTGACTCAGATGCGCACGGGCTTGTCTCAGGGGAAATCATTCTCAGAAATGATGGAAAGTTTGGGATTTTCAAGTGCCATTGTCACCCAGTTATCCCTAGCTGAAGTTCATGGGAATCTTCACCTGAGTTTGGGAAAGATAGAAGAGTATCTAGACAATCTGGCCAAGGTCAAGAAAAAACTAATCGAAGTGGCGACCTATCCTTTGATTTTGCTGGGATTTCTTCTCTTAATTATGCTGGGGCTACGTAACTACCTACTACCTCAACTGGATAGTAGTAATATTGCCACCCAAATTATCGGCAATCTGCCACAAATTTTTCTAGGCATGGTAGGGTTTGTTTCCGTACTTGCACTTTCAGCACTCACTTTCTATAAAAGAAGTTCGAAGATGCGCGTCTTTTCTATCTTAGCACGTCTTCCCTTTCTTGGAATCTTTGTGCAGACCTATTTGACGGCCTATTACGCGCGTGAATGGGGGAATATGATTTCGCAGGGAATGGAGCTGACGCAGATTTTTCAGATGATGCAGGAACAAGGTTCCCAGCTCTTTAAAGAAATCGGTCAAGACTTAGCTCAAGCTCTCCAAAATGGTCGTGAGTTTTCTCAAACTATAGGAACCTATCCTTTCTTTAGAAAGGAATTGAGTCTCATCATCGAGTATGGGGAAGTCAAGTCCAAGCTGGGTAGTGAGTTGGAAATCTATGCTGAAAAAACTTGGGAAGCCTTTTTTACCCGAGTCAACCGCACCATGAATTTGGTGCAGCCGCTGGTTTTTATCTTTGTGGCTCTGATTATCGTTTTACTTTATGCGGCAATGCTCATGCCCATGTATCAAAATATGGAGGTAAATTTTTAACATGAAAAAAATGATGACATTCTTGAAAAAAGCGAAAGTGAAGGCTTTCACACTTGTGGAGATGTTGGTGGTCTTGCTGATTATCAGCGTACTTCTCTTGCTATTTGTGCCTAATTTGACCAAGCAAAAAGAAGCAGTTAACGACAAAGGAAAAGCAGCTGTTGTGAAGGTGGTAGAAAGCCAGGCAGAGCTTTATAGCTTAGATAAAAATGAAGAGGCTAGCCTAAGCAAGTTACAAGCAGATGGGCGAATCACAGAAGAGCAGGCTAAAGCCTATAATGAATACTATACAAAAAATGGAGGAAAAAATCGTACAGTCAATGATTAAGGCTTTTACCATGCTGGAAAGTCTCTTAGTTTTGGGACTTGTGAGTATCCTTGCCTTGGGCTTATCCGGCTCTGTCCAATCCACTTTTGCGGCGGTAGAGGAGCAGATTTTCTTTATGGAGTTTGAAGAACTTTATAGGGAAACCCAAAAACGTAGTGTAGCCAGTCAGCAAAAGACTAGTCTAAACTTAGATGGGCAGATGATCAGTAACGGCAGTCAAAAGTTGACAGTTCCTAAAGGAATTCAAGCACCATCGGGACAAAGTATCATATTTGACCGAGCTGGGGGCAATTCGTCCCTGGCTAAGGTTGAATTTCAGACCGGTAAAGGAACGATTCGCTATCAATTATATCTAGGAAATGGAAAAATTAAACGCATTAAGGAAACAAAAAATTAGGGCAGTGATTTTACTGGAAGCAGTAGTTGCTCTAGCTATCTTTGCTAGCATTGCGACTCTCCTTTTGGGACAAATTCAGAAGAATAGGCAGGAAGAAGCAAGAATCTTGCAAAAGGAAGAAGTCTTGCGTGTAGCTAAGATGGCCCTGCAGACAGGTCAAAATCAGGTAAACATCAACGGAGTTGAGATTCAGGTGTTTTCTAGTGAAAAGGGATTGGAGGTCTACCATGGTTCAGAACAGTTGTTGGCTATCAAAGAGCCATAAGGTCAAGGCTTTTACCTTGTTGGAATCCCTGATTGCTCTCATTGTCATCAGTGGAAGTTTACTCCTATTTCAGGCCATGAGTCAGCTCCTCATTTCAGAAGTTCGCTACCAGCAACAAAGCGAGCAAAAGGAGTGGCTCTTGTTTGTGGATCAGCTGGAGGCAGAATTAGACCGTTCGCAGTTCGAAAAAGTGGAAGGTAATCGTATATATGTGAAGCAGGATGGCAAGGATATTTCTATAGGTAAGTCAAAATCAGATGATTTTCGGAAAACCGATGCCAGTGGACGGGGTTATCAACCTATGGTTTATGGACTCAAATCAGCTCAAATTACAGAGGACAATCAAGTGGTTCGTTTTCGTTTCCAGTTTCAAAAAGGCTTAGAAAGGGAGTTCATCTATCGTGTGGAAAAAGAAAAAAGTTAAGGCGGGAGTTCTCCTCTATGCAGTCACCATGGCAGCCATCTTTAGTCTTTTGTTGCAATTTTACTTGAACCGACAAGTCGCCCACTATCAAGACTATGCTTTGGATAAAGAAAAGTTAATCGCTTTTGCCATGGCCAAGCGAACCAAGGATAAAGCTGAACAAGAAAGTGGAGAACAGGCCTTTAATCTGGGTCAGGTGAGTTATCAAAATAAGAAAACAAACTTGGTGACAAGGGTTCACACGCCTAAGAGCCAATATGAGTTCCTATTTCCTTCAGTCAAAATCAAAGAAGAGAAAACAGATGAAAAGAAAGAGGCAGCGACTGATTCAAGTGATCAAGCAGAGAGGAAAAAATCGGAAAAGAAGCCTGAAAAGAAAGAGAATTCCTAGCTAATCAAGCTACTTTGTGCTAAACTAAAAGCATGAAACATGATTTTAACCACAAAGCAGAAACTTTCGATTCCCCTAAAAATATCTTTCTTGCAAACTTGGTTTGTCAAGCGGTCGAGAAACAGCTTGATCTTCTATCAGACAAAGAAATTCTGGATTTTGGTGGTGGGACGGGTCTATTAGCTTTGCCCCTAGCCAAGCAGGCTAAGTCAGTCACTCTTGTAGACATTTCTGAGAAAATGCTGGAGCAGGCTCGTTTGAAAGCAGAGCAGCAAGACATCAAGAATATCCAGTTTTTGGAGCACGATTTACTGAAAAATCCCTTGAAGCAAGAGTTTGATTGCATTGTTGTTAGTCGGGTTCTTCATCATATGCCTGATTTGGATGCAGCTCTCTCACTGTTTCATCAGCATTTGAAGGAAGATGGGCGACTCCTTATTGCCGATTTTACCAAGACAGAAGCTAACCATCATGGATTTGATTTAGGTGAACTGGAAAACAAGCTAATTGATCATGGTTTTTCATCGGTGCATAGTCAGATTCTCTATAGCGCTGAAGACCTGTTTCAAGGAAATTACTCAGAACTCTTTTTAACAGTAGCCCAAAAATCACTCGCCTAGTCAGGGAGTGATTTTTCTATAAGGATGGAAAAAAGAAGGGAAATTTGATAAGATAGGAATATGGATTTTGAAAAAATTGAACAAGCTTATACGTATTTACTAGAGAATGTCCAAATTATCCAAAGTGATTTGGCGACCAACTTTTATGACGCCTTGGTGGAGCAAAACAGCATCTATCTGGATGGTGAGACTGAGCTAAATCAGGTCAAGGAGAATAATCAGGCCCTTAAGCGTTTAGCGCTTCGCAAGGAAGAATGGCTCAAGACCTACCAATTTCTCTTGATGAAGGCAGGGCAAACGGAGCCTTTACAGGCCAATCACCAGTTTACGCCGGACGCCATTGCTTTACTTTTGGTGTTTATCGTGGAAGAGCTGTTTAAAGAGGAGGAAATTTCTATCCTCGAAATGGGTTCTGGAATGGGAATTTTGGGCGCTACTTTCTTGACCTCGCTTGATAAAAAAGTGGATTACTTGGGAATGGAAGTGGATGATTTGCTGATTGATTTGGCAGCTAGTATGGCAGATGTGATTGGTTTGCAGGCTGGCTTTGTCCAAGGAGATGCCGTTCGTCCACAAATGCTCAAAGAAAGCGATGTGGTCATCAGCGACTTGCCTGTTGGCTATTATCCTGATGATGCCGTTGCAGCGCGTCATCAAGTTGCTTCTAGTCAAGAACATACCTACGCCCATCACTTGCTCATGGAACAAGGGATTAAGTACCTCAAATCAGATGGCTACGCTATTTTTCTAGCTCCGAGTGATTTGTTGACCAGTCCTCAAAGTGATTTATTGAAAGGGTGGTTGAAAGAGGAGGCGAATCTAGTTGCCATGATTAGTTTGCCTGAAAATCTTTTTGCCAGTGCTAAACAATCTAAGACGATTTTTATCTTACAAAAGAAAACTGATATTACAGTAGAACCCTTTGTTTATCCACTTTCTAGCTTGCAAGATGCAATTGTTTTAATGAAATTTAAAGAAAATTTTCAAAAATGGACTCAAGGTACTGAAATATAAAATAGATTTTGTTATAATAGATGAAAACGCTTAAAAGAGGAGTCTTGTTATGACAAAAACAATTGCAATCAATGCAGGAAGTTCAAGTTTGAAATGGCAATTATACTTAATGCCAGAAGAAAAGGTGTTAGCGAAAGGTTTGATTGAACGTATCGGTTTGAAAGATTCAATTTCAACTGTAAAATTTGATGGCCGTTCTGAACAACAAATTTTGGATATCGAAAATCACACACAAGCTGTTAAAATCTTATTGGATGACTTGATTCGTTTCGATATTATCAAGGCTTACGATGAGATTACAGGTGTTGGCCACCGTGTTGTGGCAGGTGGAGAATATTTCAAAGAATCAACAGTTGTTGAAGGTGATGTATTAGAAAAAGTTGAAGAGTTGAGTTTGTTAGCTCCTCTCCACAATCCAGCCAATGCAGCAGGTGTTCGTGCCTTTAAGGAATTGTTGCCAGATATTACCAGTGTAGTTGTGTTTGATACTTCATTCCACACAAGTATGCCAGAGAAAGCTTACCGCTACCCTCTACCAACAAAATACTACACAGAAAACAAGGTTCGTAAATACGGTGCCCACGGTACAAGCCACCAGTTTGTAGCAGGAGAAGCTGCAAAACTCTTGGGACGTCCATTAGAAGACTTGAAGTTAATTACTTGCCACATCGGTAATGGTGCTTCTATTACAGCAGTTAAGGGTGGTCAATCTGTCGATACTTCAATGGGCTTCACTCCACTTGGCGGTGTGATGATGGGAACTCGCACAGGAGATATTGACCCAGCCATCATTCCTTATTTAATGCAATATACAGAGGACTTTAACACGCCTGAAGATATTAGTCGCGTCCTTAATCGTGAATCAGGACTTATGGGTGTTTCAGGTAAATCTAGTGATATGCGTGATGTAATTGCTGCTATGGAAGAAGGGGATCATGATGCTACTTTAGCCTATGAAATGTATGTTGATCGTATCCAAAAGCATATCGGTCAATACCTTGCGGTCCTAAATGGAGCAGATGCTATTATCTTCACAGCAGGTATCGGAGAAAATGCAGCTGCTGTACGTGAAGATGTTATCTCAGGTATCTCTTGGTTTGGCTGTGATGTTGACCCAGAAAAGAACGTCTTTGGTGTGACAGGAGACATCTCAACAGATGCAGCGAAAATCCGTGTCTTGGTTATTCCAACAGATGAAGAATTAATTATTGCCCGTGATGTTGAACGTTTGAAAAAATAACTAAAATCAGAAAAAATATTCCGTACAAGGAGTTGGAAAAGTGATTTTTCCAGCTTCTTTTTCTGATGAAATTGTCCAAAACCTTGCTATGATTGGCTTTTTTGAAAAATATGGTATAATAGTAGTAATTTAATAGATGGAGTTGAGTTTTGAAGAAAAACTTTCGTGTAAAAAGAGAGAAAGATTTTAAGGCGATTTTCAAGGAAGGAACAAGTTTTGCTAATCGCAAATTTGTTGTCTACCAATTAGAAAACCAGAAAAACCATTTTCGAGTAGGTCTATCAGTTAGCAAAAAGCTGGGGAATGCAGTTACTAGAAATCAAATCAAGCGACGGATTCGTCATATTATCCAGAATGCAAAAGGGAGTCTGGTAGAAGATGTCGACTTTGTTGTCATTGCTCGAAAAGGGGTTGAAACCTTGGGATACGCAGAGATGGAGAAAAATCTACTCCACGTATTAAAATTATCAAAGATCTACCAGGAAGGAAATGGGAGTGAAAAAGAAATTACAGTTGACTAGTTTGCTAGGTCTATCTCTATTTATCATGACAGCCTGTGCAACTAATGGGACAACTAGCGATATTACGGCAGATTCGACTGATTTTTGGAGTAAATTGGTTTACTTCTTTGCAGAGGTCATTCGCTTTTTATCGTTTGATATTAGTATCGGAGTGGGAATTATTCTCTTTACAATCTTGATTCGTACAGTGCTCTTGCCAGTCTTTCAAGTGCAAATGGTGGCTTCTAGAAAAATGCAGGAAGCTCAACCACGCATTAAGGCGCTTCGAGAACAATATCAGGGTCGAGATATGGAAAGCAGAACCAAGCTAGAGCAGGAAATGCGTAAAGTCTTTAAAGAAATGGGTGTCAGACAGTCAGATTCTCTTTGGCCGATTTTGATTCAGATGCCACTTATCTTGGCCTTGTTTCAAGCTCTATCAAGAGTTGACTTTTTGAAGACAGGTCATTTCTTATGGATTAATCTTGGTGATGTGGATACAACATTCGTGCTTCCGATTTTAGCAGCAGTATTCACCTTTTTAAGTACTTGGTTATCCAATAAAGCCTTGTCTGAGCGTAACGGAGCTACGACTGCGATGATGTATGGGATTCCAGTCTTGATCTTTATCTTTGGGGTTTATGCTCCGAGCGGAGTCGCTCTCTACTGGGCAGTGTCCAATGCTTATCAAGTCTTGCAAACCTATTTCTTGAACAATCCATTTAAGATTATCGCAGAGCGCGAGGCGGTAGTTCAGGCACAGAAAGATTTGGAAAATAGAAAAAGAAAAGCCAAGAAAAAGGCTCAGAAAACGAAATAATAAGGAGGAATCTGGTAATGGTAGTATTTACAGGTTCAACTGTTGAAGAAGCAATCCAGAAAGGATTGAAAGAATTAGATATCCCAAGACTGAAGGCTCACATCAAAGTCATTTCTCGTGAAAAAAATGGCTTTCTTGGTTTATTTGGTAAAAAACCAGCTCAAGTTGATATTGAAGCTATTAGTGAAACAACGGTTATTAAAGCTAATCAGCAGGCTGTAAAGGGTGTTCCTAAAGAAATTAATGAACAAAATGAACCAGTTAAAACAGTCAGCGAGGCTACAGTTGATTTGGGGCATGTTGTAGAAGCAATTAAAAAGATTGAAGAGGAAGGCCAAGGTGTTTCTGATGAAGTTAAGGCTGAAATCTTGAAAAATGAAAAACATGCTAGCACTATTTTGGAAGAAACTGGGCATATTGAGATTCTAAATGAATTACAGCTTGAAGAAGCTGGTTTCCGAGAAGAAGTAGCAACTCCTATTGTTGAGATTCAAGCTGAAGAAACTGAAAGTCAAGAATTAGAAGATTTGGGCTTAAAGGTGGAGCCGAGCTTTGATATTGAACAAGTAGCTACGGAAGTAACGACTTATGTTCAAACAATCATTGATGACATGGATGTTGAAGCCACACTTTCAAATGATTATAACCGTCGTAGCATTAATCTACAAATTGACACCAATGAACCAGGTCGTATTATCGGTTACCATGGTAAAGTTTTGAAGGCCTTGCAGCTGTTGGCTCAAAATTATCTTTACAACCGCTATTCAAGAACCTTCTACATTACAATCAATGTCAACGATTATGTCGAACACCGTGCAGAAGTCTTGCAGACCTATGCGCAAAAATTGGCGACTCGTGTTTTAGAAGAAGGCCGCAGTCATCAAACGGATCCAATGTCAAATAGCGAACGTAAGATTATCCATCGTATTATTTCACGTATGGATGGCGTGACTAGTTACTCTGAAGGTGACGAGCCAAATCGCTATGTCGTTGTAGATACAGAGTAAGTAAAATCAGGTTTATCCTGATTTTTTGCTAGTTAGAAGAGGTTAAACGGATGTTAAATGAGATAAGAAACTATCTAGACTTTGCTGGTTTGCAGTACTGTAATCCAGATAAAGCGGGAGAAGAGCGAGAGAAAATGCTGGAATTGCGCCACAAAGGTCAAGAGGCCCGAAAGGCTTTTACAGAATTGGCCAAAGCTTTCCAAGCAAGCCATCCAGAATGGCAACTCCAACAGACTAGCCAGTGGATGAATCAGGCGCAACGTTTGCGACCACATTTCTGGGTCTATCTACAGAGAGACGGACAAGTGACAGAGCCTATGCTGGCTTTACGTTTATATGGAAGTCCTTCAGATTTTGGAGTATCACTAGAAGTCAGTTTCATCGAGCGCAAGAAGGATGAGCAAACTTTAGGCAAGCAGGCCAAGGTCCTAGAAGTTCTAGCGGTAGAAGGGATCTATTATCTAGTCTACTATAATGGTCAAAGTCAAAGATGGGAGGCGAACGAAGAAAATCGTCAAATCTTAATTGAGAAGATAGGCAGTCAAGAAATTCGAAAAGTGTTAGTTAAAGCAGATGTTCCTGTGACTGCAAATTTATCTGAAGAAGAAATCGTAGAAGGTATATTGAAATCTTATGCTAAAATTCTTCCCTATTATTTAGCTACAAGAAAATTAGATAATCCGTAAAATATCATAAATCATACAGTCCAAGAGTGAACAGTCCGCTGTGTAATTCTTGGTCTTTTTGTTTCCGCTTTCAAAGTATATAATAAACCTACAAAAACAATTAAAAAGGAGAACAATTATGGAAGTCATTTCAAGTGTTCTAAATTGGTTTTCTAGCAATATTTTGCAGAATCCCGCATTTTTCGTAGGTTTATTGGTGTTGATAGGATACGCACTTTTGAAAAAACCTGCCCACGACGTTTTCTCAGGGTTTGTTAAAGCAACAGTAGGATATATGTTGCTTAACGTGGGTGCTGGCGGTTTGGTTACAACCTTCCGTCCGATCTTAGCAGCCCTTAACTACAAATTCCAAATTGGTGCAGCGGTTATCGACCCTTACTTTGGACTTGCTGCAGCAAACAACAAAATTGCAGCAGAGTTTCCAGATTTTGTTGGAACTGCAACTACAGCTCTATTGATTGGTTTCGGAATAAATATCTTGCTTGTAGCTCTTCGCAAGATTACGAAGGTAAGAACCCTCTTTATTACTGGGCACATCATGGTGCAACAAGCTGCAACCGTATCTCTTATGGTTCTATTCTTAGTCCCACAATTGCGCAATGCTTATGGTACAGCGGCAATCGGTATCATCTGTGGACTTTACTGGGCAGTTAGTTCAAATATGACTGTTGAAGCAACTCAACGCTTAACAGGTGGTGGTGGGTTTGCGATTGGTCACCAACAACAATTTGCAATCTGGTTTGTAGATAAAATAGCAGGACGCTTTGGTAAGAAAGAAGAAAGTTTAGACAATCTTAAATTACCTAAGTTTCTCTCAATCTTTCACGATACAGTTGTTGCGTCTGCTACCTTGATGCTCGTTTTCTTTGGAGCCATTCTTTTAATCTTGGGTCCAGACATTATGTCTAATAAAGAAGTCATTACTTCAGGAACTCTATTCAATCCTGCTAAACAAGATTTCTTTATGTATATTATTCAAACAGCCTTCACTTTCTCAGTTTACTTATTTGTTTTGATGCAAGGTGTCCGCATGTTTGTATCTGAGTTGACAAATGCCTTCCAAGGTATTTCAAACAAATTATTACCAGGTTCATTCCCAGCGGTCGACGTTGCAGCTTCTTATGGATTTGGATCTCCAAACGCTGTCTTGTCTGGATTTGCATTTGGTTTGATTGGTCAATTGATTACAATTGTCTTGCTCATAGTCTTTAAAAACCCTATCCTTATTATTACAGGATTTGTACCAGTATTCTTTGATAATGCAGCCATTGCGGTCTACGCTGATAAACGCGGTGGATGGAAAGCGGCTGTTATCCTATCCTTCATCTCAGGTGTTCTCCAAGTTGCTTTAGGAGCTCTCTGTGTGGCCCTTCTTGACTTAGCATCTTACGGTGGTTACCATGGAAATATCGACTTTGAATTCCCATGGCTTGGATTTGGATACATCTTCAAATACCTTGGTATTGTTGGTTATGTACTTGTGTGTCTCTTCTTGCTTGTTATTCCTCAACTTCAATTTGCCAAAGCAAAAGATAAAGAGAAATATTACAACGGTGAAGTTCAAGAAGAAGCTTAGTATCTAGAAAAGGAGAAATAAAATGGTTAAAGTATTAGCAGCGTGCGGAAATGGAATGGGTTCATCAATGGTTATCAAGATGAAGGTTGAAAATGCTCTCCGTAAGCTTAATCAAACAGATTTTACAGTCAATTCATGCAGTGTCGGTGAAGCTAAAGGTTTAGCAGCAGGATATGACATCGTAATCGCTTCTCTTCATTTGATTCAAGAATTGGAAGGGCGAACTAATGGGAAGTTAATTGGGCTTGACAACTTGATGGATGATAAAGAAATCACTGAAAAACTCAGTCAAGCACTACAGTAAAAGGTTGGAGGGGGTTGGACAGAAACTGAGAGTTATCGTTTCTGTCCTTCTCCCTCTTTAAATAAAGGAGGCAGATATGAATTTAAAACAAGCTTTAATTGACAATGACTCGATCCGACTAGGTTTAGAGGCTAACGATTGGAAAGAAGCAGTCAAGGTAGCAGTAGATCCCTTGATTGAAAGTGGGGCAATTTTGCCAGAGTATTACGATGCTATCATTGAATCGACTGAAGAGTATGGTCCTTACTATATCTTGATGCCAGGTATGGCTATGCCCCACGCTAGACCTGAAGCTGGTGTGCAAAGTGACGCCTTTTCATTGATTACCTTACAAAATCCTGTTGTATTTTCAGATGGGAAAGAGGTATCTGTTTTGTTGGCACTAGCAGCAACAAGCTCAAAAATTCACACAAGTGTAGCCATTCCACAAATCATTGCCCTATTTGAATTAGAAGATTCTATTGCACGTTTACAGGCTTGCCAGACTAAAGAAGATGTCTTGGCTATGATTGAAGAATCTAAGGATAGCCCTTATCTCGAAGGATTGGATTTGGAAAGTTAGAAAGAGGAATAAAGAGATGACAAAAAGAATACCTAATTTACAAGTTGCATTAGATCATTCAGACTTGCAAGGAGCGATTAAAGCAGCTGTTTCTGTTGGTCAGGAAGTAGATATTATCGAAGCTGGAACTGTTTGCTTATTACAAGTTGGAAGTGAACTGGTTGAAGTCTTGCGAAGCCTTTTTCCAGATAAGATTATTGTGGCAGACACAAAATGTGCCGATGCTGGTGGAACAGTTGCCAAAAATAATGCCGTTCGTGGTGCCGATTGGATGACTTGTATCTGTTGTGCAACTATCCCTACTATGGAAGCGGCTCTAAAGGCTATCAAGACTGAACGTGGAGACCGAGGCGAAATCCAGATTGAACTTTATGGCGATTGGACTTTTGAACAAGCTCAGCTTTGGCTAGATGCTGGTATCTCACAAGCTATTTATCACCAATCTCGTGATGCACTTCTTGCTGGTGAGACTTGGGGTGAAAAAGACCTTAATAAGGTTAAAAAACTCATCGACATGGGCTTCCGTGTGTCTGTAACAGGTGGTCTAGATGTAGATACTCTCAAACTATTTGAAGGCGTTGATGTCTTTACCTTTATCGCAGGTCGTGGAATTACAGAGGCTGCGGATCCAGCAGGAGCAGCGCATGCCTTCAAGGATGAAATCAGACGAATTTGGGGGTAAACCATGGCACGTCCAATTGGAATTTATGAAAAGGCAACTCCGACACACTTTACTTGGCTAGAACGTTTAAATTTTGCCAAGGAGTTAGGCTTTGATTTTGTCGAGATGTCTATTGATGAACGTGACGAGCGTTTAGCAAGACTGGACTGGAGCAAGGACGAGCGTTTGGAAGTTGTCAAAGCAATCTATAAAACTGGTGTTCGTATTCCTTCTATCTGTTTTTCAGGCCATCGTCGCTACCCATTGGGATCAAATGATCCAGTTATAGAGGAAAAATCTCTAGAACTCATGAAAAAATGTATTGAATTAGCCCAAGACTTGGGAGTTCGTACTATTCAATTAGCTGGTTACGACGTTTATTATGAGGAAAAGTCACCCCAGACACGCCAACGTTTTATCAAAAATTTGAGAAAAGCTTGTGACTGGGCTGAAGAGGCTCAGGTGGTACTTGCTATTGAAATTATGGATGATCCTTTCATCAATAGCATCGAAAAATACTTGGCTGTAGAAAAAGAGATTGACTCTCCCTACCTCTTTGTATACCCAGATATTGGTAATGTATCTGCATGGCATAATGATGTCTACAGTGAATTTTATCTTGGGCATCATGCCATCGCAGCTCTCCATCTCAAGGATACTTATGCAGTGACAGAAAGTTCAAAGGGCCAGTTCCGAGATGTAACTTTTGGGCAAGGTTGTGTCAAATGGGAAGAAGCTTTCGATATTTTAAAACAAACCAATTATAATGGACCTTTCCTAATCGAAATGTGGTCTGAAAATTGTGAAACTGTAGAAGAAACACGCGCAGTCATTCAAGAGGCGCAAGCTTTTCTCTACCCACTAATTAAGAAAGCAGGTTTGATGTAAGATGAATCAAGTAATAAACGATATGCGTAGACGAGTCTGTAATGCCAATCAATCATTACCAAAACATGGACTTGTTAAATTTACCTGGGGAAATGTATCGGAAGTCAATCGCGAACTAGGTGTCATTGTTATTAAACCATCAGGCGTAGATTATGACGAATTGACACCTGAAAACATGGTGGTGACGGACTTGGATGGCCAAGTTCTAGAAGGAGATTTAAGACCATCTTCTGACCTCCCAACTCATGTGCAGTTATATAAGGCATGGCAAGAGATTGGTAGTGTGGTCCACACCCATTCGACAGAAGCAGTTGGTTGGGCACAGGCTGGACGTGATATTCCTTTCTATGGAACAACCCATGCAGATTATTTCTACGGTTCAATCCCTTGCGCTCGTAGTTTGACCAAAGATGAGGTAGAAGTAGCCTATGAAAAAGATACTGGCTTGGTTATAGTAGAAGAATTTGAGCGTCGTGGTCTGAATCCTGTTGAAGTACCAGGTATTGTTGTACGCAATCACGGACCATTCACCTGGGGCAAAAATCCAGAGAATGCTGTTTATCACTCTGTCGTATTAGAGGAAGTATCAAAGATGAATCGCTTTACAGAACAAATCAATCCAAGAGTTGAACCTGCTCCCCAGTACATTCTAGAAAAGCACTACCAACGTAAGCATGGACCAAATGCTTATTACGGTCAAAAGAAATAAGAAATTGAATTGAAAAGAGGCTAGGACCTTTCGATCCAAGCCTCGCTTTTGTAATTGTAAGTATTCGTTATTAAGAGACTACTGTTGATAATTGAAATGCGTTAGTGAATGTGATACTATTATAAAGTTGTTTTCAAGGCAGTTGATTGATAGAGGAGTATGAAATATGGTACTGGATAAGGCAAGTTGTGATTTGCTTCAATATTTGATGAATCAAGAAACGTCCAAAACGATTATGGCGATTTCGAAAGATTTGAAAGAGTCAAGAAGGAAAATTTATTATCACATTGACAAAATCAATGCTGCTCTGGGTGACGAGGCGCTTCACATCATTAATATTCCACGAATTGGTATTCACTTAACGGAAGAGCAGAGAGATGCTTGTTGTGAACTATTATCGGAAGTAGATTCGTACGATTATATCATGAGTGCGCATGAACGTATGATGATAATGTTACTATGGATAGGTATTTCTAAAGAACGTATTACGATTGAAAAATTGATGGAGTTAACAGAGGTGTCTAGGAATACTGTTCTCAATGATTTGAATAGTATTCGTTATCAACTAACTTTGGAACAATATCAGGTGACCTTGCAAGTGAGCAAGTCACAGGGATACCATCTTCATGCCCACCCTCTTAATAAAATTCAGTATCTTCAATCGCTTCTATATCATATTTTTATGGAGGAAAATGCCACTTTTGTATCTATTTTAGAAGATAAGATGAAAGAGAGGTTAGATGGTGAGTGTTTGCTTTCTGTTGAAATGAACCAATTTTTTAAGGAACAGGTTCCTTTAGTTGAACAAGATTTAGGGAAGAAAATAAACCATCATGAAGTAACTTTTATGTTGCAGGTTCTACCTTATTTGCTGTTAAGCTGTCATAATGTTGAACAGTATCAAGAAAGACATCAGGATATAGAGAAAGAATTTTCTTTTGTTTTTCTTGGTCTTTTTTAGTGTTTTGAAGGGTGGTATACTAATCTCAAAGATAACAATTATATCCAAAGGAGGCAACATATGCCAAACGTCAAAGAAATTACAAGAGAGTCATGGATTTTAGCTACTTTCCCAGAGTGGGGAACATGGTTGAATGAAGAAATCGAAGAAGAAGTCGTACCTGAAGGCAATTTTGCCATGTGGTGGCTAGGCAACTGTGGTACTTGGATTAAGACACCAGGTGGTGCTAACGTTGTCATGGACCTTTGGTCAAACCGTGGAAAATCAACCAAAAAAGTGAAAGATATGGTTCGTGGGCACCAAATGGCAAATATGGCAGGTGTTCGTAAGTTGCAACCAAACTTGCGTGTTCAGCCAATGGTTATCGATCCATTTGCTATCAACGAACTAGACTATTACTTAGTTTCACACTTCCATAGTGATCATATCGACCCATACACAGCTGCAGCAATTCTCAACAATCCTAAGTTAGAGCATGTTAAGTTTATCGGTCCTTACCACTGTGGACGAATCTGGGAAGGATGGGGTGTTCCAAAAGAACGTATCATCGTTGTTAAACCAGGTGACACTATCGAATTAAAAGATATGAAGATTCATGCAGTAGAATCATTTGACCGTACTTGCTTGGTAACTCTCCCAGTGAACGGTGCTGATGAGACAGGCGGTGAACTTGCTGGCTTAGCTGTTACAGATGAAGAAATGGCTCAAAAGGCTGTTAACTATATCTTTGAAACACCAGGTGGAACCATCTATCATGGTGCAGATTCTCACTTCTCAAACTATTTTGCAAAACATGGTAAAGACTTTAAAATTGATGTTGCTTTGAATAACTATGGTGAAAATCCGGTAGGTATCCAAGATAAAATGACATCTATCGACCTTCTTCGTATGGCAGAAAATCTGCGTACCAAAGTCATTATCCCAGTTCACTATGATATCTGGTCTAACTTCATGGCTTCCACTAATGAGATTCTAGAACTTTGGAAAATGAGAAAAGATCGCTTGCAATACGATTTCCATCCATTTATCTGGGAAGTTGGCGGTAAGTACACTTATCCTCAAGATCAACACTTAGTAGAATACCATCATCCACGTGGTTTTGATGATTGTTTTGAACAAGACTCTAACATTCAATTTAAAGCTTTGCTATAATATAAAAATATTCTTTGGAGGTTATCCGTATGTTGCATGATACGGATAATTTTCATATAATAGTAAAATAGAATGTGTGATTCAATAATCACCTCAAATAGAAAGGAAATTCTATGTCAAATCTATCTGTTAATGCAATTCGTTTCCTAGGTATTGACGCCATTAATAAAGCCAACTCAGGTCACCCAGGTGTGGTTATGGGAGCAGCTCCGATGGCTTACAGCCTCTTTACAAAACAACTTCGTATCAATCCAGCTCAACCAAACTGGATTAACCGTGACCGCTTTATTCTTTCAGCAGGTCATGGTTCAATGCTCCTTTATGCCCTTCTTCATCTTTCTGGTTTTGAAGATGTCAGCATGGATGAGATCAAGAGCTTCCGTCAATGGGGTTCAAAAACACCAGGTCACCCAGAATTTGGCCATACGGCAGGGATTGATGCTACGACAGGTCCTCTAGGTCAAGGGATTTCAACTGCTACTGGTTTTGCCCAGGCAGAACGTTTCTTGGCAGCCAAATATAACCGCGAAGGCTACAATATCTTTGACCACTATACTTATGTTATCTGTGGAGACGGAGACTTGATGGAAGGTGTCTCAAGTGAGGCGGCTTCATACGCAGGTTTGCAAAAACTAGATAAGTTGGTTGTCCTTTATGATTCAAATGACATCAACTTGGATGGTGAGACAAAGGATTCCTTTACAGAAAGTGTTCGTGACCGTTACAATGCCTACGGTTGGCATACTGCCTTGGTTGAAGATGGAACAGACTTGGAAGCAATCCATGCAGCTATCGAAACAGCAAAAGCTTCAGGTAAACCATCTTTGATTGAAGTGAAGACTGTTATTGGATACGGTTCTCCAAATAAACAGGGAACTAATGCCGTACACGGTGCTCCTCTTGGAGCAGATGAAACTGTAGCAACTCGTCAAGCCCTTGGTTGGGACTACGAACCATTTGAAATTCCAGAACAAGTTTATGCTGATTTCAAAGAACATGTTGCAGACCGTGGCGCATCAGCTTATCAAACTTGGACTAAATTAGTTGCTGATTATAAAGAAGCGCATCCAGAATTGGCTGCAGAAGTAGAGGCTATCATCGATGGACGTGATCCAGTTGAAGTGACTCCAGCAGACTTCCCAGCATTAGAAAATGGCTTCTCTCAAGCAACTCGTAACTCGAGTCAGGATGCCTTAAACGTTGTAGCGGCTAAGTTGCCAACTTTCCTAGGTGGATCAGCTGACCTAGCTCACTCAAACATGACTTATATCAAGACTGACGGACTTCAAGACGATGCCAATCGCTTGAACCGTAACATTCAGTTTGGTGTTCGTGAATTTGCCATGGGAACGATCTTGAACGGGATGGCCCTTCACGGTGGACTTCGTGTATACGGTGGAACTTTCTTCGTCTTCTCTGACTATGTGAAGGCAGCTGTCCGCTTGTCAGCTTTGCAAGGACTTCCTGTGACTTATGTCTTTACCCACGATTCAATCGCAGTCGGGGAAGATGGCCCAACGCACGAACCAGTTGAACACTTAGCAGGTCTTCGTGCTATGCCAAATCTAAATGTTTTCCGTCCAGCAGATGCGCGTGAAACGCAAGCGGCTTGGTACCTTGCAGTGACAAGTGAAAAAACACCAACTGCCCTTGTCTTGACACGTCAAAACTTGACTGTTGAAGAAGGAACAGACTTCGACAAGGTTGCAAAAGGTGCCTATGTTGTCTATGAAAATGCATCAGACTTTGATACCATCTTGATTGCGACAGGTTCAGAGGTTAATCTTGCTGTCTCAGCTGCCAAAGAATTGGCTAGTCAAGGTGCAAAAGTCCGCGTAGTCAGCATGCCATCTACAGATGTCTTTGATAAACAAGATGTGGCTTACAAGGAAGAAATTCTTCCAAATGAAGTTCGCCGTCGTGTTGCAGTCGAAATGGGTGCAACTCAAAACTGGTACAAATATGTTGGTCTTGATGGTGCCGTTCTAGGTATTGATACCTTCGGAGCCTCTGCCCCAGCACCAAAAGTATTGGCAGAATATGGCTTTACTGTAGAAAATCTTGTAAAAGTCGTTCAAAACTTGAAATAATTCTAAAAATCAGGGCGCAAGCTCTGGTTTTTTCTTACTAGAAAAGCAAGGTACAATCTTGTAAAAGTAGCTGAAATTTGATATAGTAGTCCTATGTAAAAGACAAAGGAGAATACAATGAATCCAAATTATACATTTTTAATTATGCTTGTAGCGATGTTAGGCTTGATGTTCTTTATGCAACGCTCTCAAAAGAAACAAGCGCAAAAACGTATGGAAAGCTTAAATAAACTACAAAAAGGCTATGAAGTGATTACAATCGGTGGCCTTTACGGAACAGTCGATGAAGTAGATACGGAGAAGAGAACGATTGTTCTTGATGTAGATGGAGTTTACTTGACTTTTGAACTAGCTGCTATCAAGACAGTATTACCGCTGAAAGAAACAGCTTCACTAGAAGGCGCAATTGAAAAATAAGACGGGATCACGAACTCCCGTTTTTCTATAAAAGAAAGGAAATGGGATGAAAAAACTAGTCTTTGTCTGTCTGGGAAATATTTGCCGCAGTCCTATGGCTGAGTTTGTTATGAAATCAATGACAGATAATTATGAAATCCAAAGTCGAGCGACTTCCTCTTGGGAACATGGCAATCCGATTCATAAGGGAACTCAAGGGATTTTTAAACAGTATGAGATTCCTTATGAAAAATGCAAGACATCGCTTCAGATTAGTAAGGAAGATTTTGAAGCCTTTGATTATATTATCGGTATGGATGCTTCAAATGTTTCTGACTTACGTCAGATGTGTCCAGCAGACTGTAAAGATAAGATTTACTCATTCGCATCTGAAAGTGTTCCAGATCCTTGGTATACAGGAGATTTTGAGGAAACCTATCAGCGTGTTCAAGAGGGTTGTCAAGCTTGGTTAGAACGTTTAGAAAAGGGGAGTGAAGATGGAAAATCTTAAGAATTTTTACGACAAGTATCGTATCTATCTGACTCGTCCACGTTTAGAGATTTTGGCAGTAGTTACGATTGTTTTTTGTGCTGTACTCGTCTTTTTTCTAAATATTCCCGGAAAAGGCGTTCTAAAGCTTGATAATGGAACGATTGTTTACGATGGCAGTCTTGTACGTGGTAAAATGAATGGCCAAGGTACCATTACTTTCCAAAATGGGGACCAGTATACTGGTGGTTTCAACAATGGAGCCTTCAACGGAAAAGGTACCTTTCAATCTAAAGAAGGCTGGACCTACGAAGGTGATTTTGTAAATGGTCAGGCTGAAGGAAAAGGGAAACTAACAACAGAACAAGAAGTCGTTTATGAAGGGACTTTTAAACAAGGCGTTTTTCAACAAAAATAAAGCCTCCTTATCAAAGGAGGTATTGTTATCATTTAAAAGTAAGCGCTTACTAGAAAATCTATCTCTTTCCAAGCTCCTCTTCCAATCAAGCTTGTGAAATAAAAAAATATTTGAAATTCATTTCACAAACTCTAAAGAAAAAACTTGATAAGTAAAGAAAATGAGAAAAAATTCACAAACAATAAAAAATTCTTTGTGAAATGTTTATGAAACTGTTTACAAAGTTGAAATAATGCGTTATAATAAACTTGTGAAAAAATTAACAAAGGATTTAATCCTTGAAAGCTATGGAGGAAAATATGGCTGATAAAAAAACTGTGACACCAGAGGAAAAGAAACTCGCTGCTGAAAAGCATGTCGATGGGTTGGTGCAAAAAGCTTTAGTTGCCCTTGAAGAAATGCGTAAATTGGACCAAGAGCAGGTTGACTACATTGTAGCCAAAGCATCAGTAGCAGCTTTGGATGCCCACGGAGAATTGGCTTTACACGCCTTTGAAGAAACAGGACGCGGTGTATTTGAAGATAAAGCAACTAAGAACTTGTTTGCTTGTGAACACGTAGTAAACAACATGCGCCACACTAAGACTGTTGGCGTTATCGAAGAAGACGATGTAACAGGTTTGACCCTTATCGCTGAACCAGTTGGTGTTGTTTGTGGTATCACTCCTACAACAAACCCAACATCAACAGCAATCTTTAAAGCATTGATTTCATTGAAGACACGTAATCCAATCGTCTTTGCCTTCCACCCATCAGCTCAAGAATCATCAGCTCACGCAGCTCGTATCGTCCGCGATGCAGCTATCGCAGCTGGAGCTCCTGAAAACTGCGTACAGTGGATTACTGAACCATCTATGGAAGCAACTAGTGCGCTTATGAACCACGAAGGTGTTGCAACAATCCTTGCAACAGGTGGTAATGCCATGGTTAAAGCTGCATACTCATGTGGTAAACCAGCTCTTGGGGTAGGTGCCGGAAACGTTCCAGCTTATGTTGAAAAATCAGCAAACATCCGTCAAGCAGCACACGATATCGTCATGTCTAAATCATTTGATAACGGTATGGTCTGTGCGTCTGAACAAGCGGTTATCATTGATAAAGAAATTTACGATGAATTTGTAGCAGAGTTCAAATCTTATCACACTTACTTTGTAAACAAAAAAGAAAAAGCTCTTCTTGAAGAATTCTGCTTCGGCGTGAAAGCAAACAGCAAAAACTGTGCTGGTGCAAAATTGAACGCTGACATTGTTGGTAAACCAGCAACTTGGATTGCAGAGCAAGCAGGATTTACAGTTCCAGAAGGAACAAATATTCTTGCTGCTGAATGTAAAGAAGTTGGTGAAAACGAGCCATTGACTCGTGAAAAATTGTCACCAGTTATCGCAGTTTTGAAATCTGAAAGCCGTGAAGATGGTATTACTAAAGCTCGTCAAATGGTTGAATTTAACGGTCTTGGGCACTCAGCAGCTATCCACACAGCTGACGAAGAATTGACTAAAGAATTTGGTAAAGCTGTTAAAGCTATTCGTGTTATCTGTAACTCACCTTCTACTTTCGGTGGTATCGGGGACGTTTACAATGCCTTCTTGCCATCATTGACACTTGGATGTGGTTCTTACGGACGCAACTCAGTTGGGGATAACGTTAGTGCCATTAACCTCTTGAATATCAAAAAAGTCGGAAGACGGAGAAATAACATGCAATGGATGAAACTTCCTTCAAAAACATACTTTGAACGTGATTCAATTCAATACCTTCAAAAATGTCGTGACGTTGAACGTGTCATGATCGTTACTGACCATGCCATGGTAGAGCTTGGTTTCCTTGATCGTATCATCGAACAACTTGACCTTCGTCGCAATAAGGTTGTTTACCAAATCTTCGCTGATGTAGAACCAGATCCAGATATCACTACAGTTGAACGTGGTACTGAAATCATGCGTGCCTTCAAACCAGATACAATCATCGCTCTCGGTGGTGGATCTCCAATGGATGCTGCTAAAGTAATGTGGCTCTTCTACGAACAACCAGAAGTGGACTTCCGTGACCTTGTTCAAAAATTCATGGATATCCGTAAACGTGCCTTCAAATTCCCATTGCTTGGTAAGAAGACTAAATTCATCGCGATTCCAACTACATCTGGTACAGGATCTGAAGTAACACCATTTGCCGTTATCTCTGATAAAGCAAACAACCGTAAATACCCAATCGCTGACTACTCATTGACACCAACTGTAGCAATCGTAGACCCTGCTTTGGTATTGACAGTTCCTGGATTTGTTGCTGCGGATACTGGTATGGACGTATTGACTCACGCGACTGAAGCTTACGTATCACAAATGGCTAGCGACTACACTGATGGTCTTGCGCTTCAAGCCATCAAACTTGTATTCGAAAACCTTGAAAGCTCAGTTAAGAATGCAGACTTCCACTCACGTGAGAAAATGCATAACGCTTCAACAATCGCTGGTATGGCCTTTGCCAATGCCTTCCTAGGTATTTCTCACTCAATGGCCCATAAGATTGGTGCGCAATTCCACACAATCCACGGTCGTACAAATGCTATCTTGCTTCCATATGTCATCCGCTACAACGGTACACGTCCAGCTAAGACAGCAACATGGCCTAAGTACAACTACTACCGTGCAGATGAAAAATACCAAGATATCGCACGCATGCTTGGACTTCCAGCTTCTACTCCAGAAGAAGGGGTTGAATCTTATGCAAAAGCTGTTTATGAACTTGGTGAGCGCGTAGGTATCCAAATGAACTTCAAAGCACAAGGAATCGATGAAAAAGAATGGAAAGAACATTCACGCGAATTGGCCTTCCTTGCTTATGAAGACCAATGTTCACCTGCCAACCCACGTCTTCCAATGGTTGACCATATGCAAGAAATCATCGAAGATTCTTACTATGGCTACAAAGAAAGACCAGGACGCCGCAAATAATTGTTATCAGCCTAGAGGCAGGAATTTCCTGTCTCTTTATTTGTAGAACTGGAGTGTTGAAAATAATTTTTAGCTTTTCTATTTTCACTTTTCATCTGAAGAGGAAAGCTGGGAAGGCTAGGTAGATAAAGAAAGACAGCAGTATAGGCTTTCAAAGGAGAAAGAAAAATAAGTGGGGTATAGACAAAAAACAACGCCCGTACTTGCAATTAAACTTAAATAGTTATATAATAGGTTTGTTGAAAGGTGATTTGTAGTGATTCAAGTTACTCTTTTCACAATAAAAATTTCATGATTTTCATAAGGAGGAAATCACTAATGGTAGTTAAAGTTGGTATTAACGGTTTCGGACGTATCGGTCGTCTTGCTTTCCGTCGTATCCAAAACGTAGAAGGTGTTGAAGTTACTCGTATCAACGACCTTACAGATCCAGTTATGCTTGCACACTTGTTGAAATACGACACAACTCAAGGTCGTTTCGACGGTACTGTTGAAGTTAAAGAAGGTGGATTCGAAGTTAACGGTAAATTCATCAAAGTTTCTGCTGAACGTGATCCAGAACAAATCGACTGGGCTAACGACGGTGTAGAAATCGTTCTTGAAGCTACTGGTTTCTTTGCTAAGAAAGCAGCTGCTGAAAAACACTTGCACGCTGGTGGAGCTAAAAAAGTTGTTATCACTGCTCCTGGTGGAAACGACGTTAAAACAGTTGTATTCAACACTAATCACGACGTTCTTGACGGTACTGAAACAGTTATCTCAGGTGCTTCATGTACTACAAACTGCTTGGCTCCAATGGCTAAAGCTCTTCAAGATAACTTTGGTGTTGTAGAAGGATTGATGACTACTATCCACGCTTACACTGGTGACCAAATGATCCTTGACGGACCACACCGTGGTGGTGACCTTCGCCGTGCTCGCGCTGGTGCTGCAAACATCGTTCCTAACTCAACTGGTGCTGCAAAAGCTATCGGTCTTGTAATCCCAGAATTGAACGGTAAACTTGACGGATCTGCACAACGCGTTCCAACTCCAACTGGATCAGTTACTGAATTGGTAGCAGTTCTTGAAAAGAACGTTACTGTTGATGAAGTGAACGCAGCTATGAAAGCAGCTTCAAACGAATCATACGGTTACACAGAAGATCCAATCGTATCTTCAGATATCGTAGGTATGTCTTACGGTTCATTGTTTGACGCAACTCAAACTAAAGTTCTTGATGTTGACGGTAAACAATTGGTTAAAGTTGTATCATGGTACGACAACGAAATGTCATACACTGCACAACTTGTTCGTACTCTTGAATACTTCGCAAAAATCGCTAAATAATTCATGAGTCGATAAAAAGCAAGACCTCTTGGTCTTGCTTTTCTTATATAGAAAAATGGATGACACAACAATCATCCATTCTTTTTTAATTCTTTTTCAAAAGTATCGGAAAGGGCAGTGAAGCTTAAATTCTCTAAAGTAAGTGGATGGGTAAAGGACAGACGAAAGGCGTGGAGCATAAGCCGACTTGTCTTTGATTTGCTATTATAGAGAGGGTCGCCTAAAATAGGGAAATTATGATGCGAAAGGTGCACACGAATCTGATGGGTTCGCCCGGTCTTTAGTTTGCAACGAACCAAGGAAGTCTTGTTTGAGAATTGCTTTAATCTGCTTACATGAGTTTCAGCGTATTGACCGTTTTTTGTATCAACTATTCTTTTTCTGCGGTCATGACGATCACGTCCGATTTTTTCTTTGAAGACAAGTTCTTTCTTGTTGATATTTCCATCAACTAGTGCCCAATATTCCCGAGAAATTTCTTTTTTCTCTAGTAAGCGATTGAGAATGGGCAGGATAAAAGGATTTTTGGCAAAGAGAACTAGGCCACTGGTTTCCATGTCTAGACGATGAACGACATAGCAGGTTTGGCCAACATAGGCACTGACATGGTTAAGAAGGGCGATTTCGTTTGGCTGATTACCATGCGTTTTCATCCCCTCGGGTTTGTTTACAATAATCAAGTGTTGATCTTGATAAACTTCCTGAATGAGGTTTGGGTTGCCCCAAGGAATTTCTTTTTCGGGATAATCTTCCTCGTCAAAAGTCAATTGGCAAACATCTCCAGGATTTACCGTCTCGTTCCAATGAACTTCTCGCTGATTAATCAAAATGTGTTTCTTGATTCTCAAAAAATGACGGATTTTTCTAGGGATGAGGAGTTGTTCCTCAAGTAATTGCTTTACCGTCATCTGAGGTAGAGAGTCTGGTAATGTAAATGTGAATTTCATACAGATATTGTAACAAAAAAAGCCCTATTTGGATAGGAAATAGCTAAATTCTTGTCTTCCTATGATGAAGATGATAAAATAAACGCATGAAATTAGATAAAATATTCGAGAAATTTCTTTCTCTTTTTAAAAAAGAAACAAGTGAATCAGAGGATTCTGGGTCTACTGGCTTGCGTCGTTCTCGCAGTGATCGAAAAAAATTAGCCCAAGTGGGTCCGATTCGAAAATTCTGGCGTCGCTATCATCTAACAAAGATTGTCCTTATACTAGGTTTGAGTGCAGGCTTGCTAGTTGGAACCTATTTGTTTGCTGTAGCTAAGTCAACCAATGTTAACGATTTGCAAAACGCCTTGAAAACTCGGACTATCATTTTTGACCGTGAAGAAAAAGAGGCTGGTGCCTTGTCTGGTCAAAAAGGAACCTATGTTGAGCTGACTGACATCAGTAAAAATTTGCAGAATGCTGTTATTGCAACTGAAGACCGTTCTTTCTATAAAAACGACGGGATTAACTATGGCCGCTTCTTCTTGGCTATTGTCACTGCTGGTCGTTCAGGTGGTGGTTCTACTATTACCCAACAGCTTGCTAAAAATGCCTATCTATCGCAGGATCAAACTGTTGAGAGAAAAGCGAAAGAATTTTTCCTTGCCTTAGAATTAACAAAAAAATATAGTAAGGATCAAATTTTAACCATGTACCTTAACAACGCTTATTTTGGAAATGGTGTATGGGGTGTAGAAGATGCGAGTAAGAAATACTTTGGAGTTTCAGCATCAGAAGTGAGTCTGGATCAAGCTGCGACTCTGGCAGGGATGCTCAAAGGACCGGAACTGTATAATCCCTTGAATTCCTTAGAAGATTCGACTAATCGTCGAGATACTGTTTTACAAAATATGCTTGCAGCAGGTTATATTGATAAAAATCAAGAAACCGAAGCTGCAGGAATTGATATGGCTTCGCGATTACAAGATAAGTATGAAGGAAAAATATCAGATTACCGCTATCCTTCTTATTTTGATGCGGTGGTTAATGAAGCTGTTTCCAAGTATAATCTAACAGAGGAAGAGATTGTCAACAATGGCTATCGCATTTACACAGAGCTGGACCAAAACTACCAAGCAAATATGCAGGTTGTTTATGAAAATACCTCACTATTTCCGAGGGCAGAGGATGGAACGTTTGCTCAATCAGGAAGTGTAGCTCTCGAACCGAAAACAGGGGGAGTTCGTGGAGTTGTTGGTCAAGTTGCTGACAATGATAAAACTGGATTCCGGAATTTCAACTATGCAACCCAATCAAAACGTAGTCCTGGTTCTACAATTAAGCCTTTAGTTGTTTATACGCCAGCAGTTGAAGCAGGTTGGGCCTTGAATAAGCAGTTGGATAACCATACCATGCAGTATGACAGCTATAAGGTTGATAACTATGCAGGAATCAAAACGAGTCGAGAAGTTCCTATGTATCAAGCCTTGGCAGAATCGCTTAATCTACCTGCTGTTGCCACTGTTAATGACTTGGGTGTTGACAAGGCTTTTGAGGCCGGAGAAAAATTCGGACTCAACATGGAAAAAGTCGACCGTGTTCTTGGTGTTGCTTTGGGAAGCGGTGTCGAAACCAATCCTCTTCAAATGGCTCAAGCATATGCTGCCTTTGCAAATGAAGGTTTAATGCCGGAAGCTCATTTTATTAGTAGAATTGAAAATGCTAGTGGACAAGTTATTGCAAGCCATAAGAATTCACAAAAGCGGGTGATCGATAAGTCTGTAGCTGACAAGATGACCAGTATGATGTTGGGGACATTCACAAACGGAACAGGTATTAGTTCATCACCTGCAGATTATGTTATGGCTGGAAAAACTGGTACAACTGAAGCAGTTTTTAATCCGGTATATACAAGTGACCAGTGGGTAATTGGTTATACTCCGGATGTGGTGATTAGTCACTGGCTTGGTTTCCCTACCACTGATGAAAGCCACTATCTAGCAGGATCTACTTCAAACGGTGCAGCCCATGTCTTTAGAAACATTGCAAATACAATTTTACCTTATACGCCAGGAAGTACCTTTACAGTTGAAAATGCTTATAAGCAAAATGGAATTGCACCAGCCAATACAAGTAATCAAGTACAGAGTAACGAAACCAATCAGACGGATGATACCATTTCTGATATTAGAAGTCGTGCACAAAATCTGGTAGATGAGGCGAGTCGTGCTATATCAGATGCTAAAATTAAGGAAAAAGCACAAACAATATGGGATTCGGTAGTCAATCTATTTCGTTAAGATGCTTGTCAAAGCCTAGCTTTCTTGTTATAATAGATAAGATGGAGGCGTTATGGCACTAAAAAAAGCAAGCCTAGCTTGTGCGGTTTGTGGTTCTAGAAACTATTCAATCAAGATCAGTGGAAACCCCAAGCCAACACGACTAGAAGTAAATAAATTTTGTAAACATTGTGGTAAGTATACTACACACAGAGAAACGAGATAGGAGAGAGCGATGCGTTTTATTGGAGATATTTTTAGACTTCTTAAAGACACAACATGGCCAACTCGCAAGGAAAGCTGGAGAGATTTTCGTTCTATCATGGAATACACTGCTTTCTTTGTTGTGATTATTTATATTTTTGACCAGTTGATTGTTTCAGGTTTGATTCGATTTATTAACATTTTTTAGAAGAACTGTGGAGTTATTCCCGCTAAAAGTCTTCTATTATGAAAGGAAGTATCATGGATAGTTTTGATAAAGGATGGTTTGTCTTACAAACTTATTCTGGTTATGAAAATAAGGTAAAAGAAAATCTATTACAACGTGCACAAACCTACAATATGTTGGATAATATTTTACGTGTTGAAATTCCAACACAAACAGTGCAAGTTGAAAAAAATGGAAAGAGAAAAGAAGTAGAAGAAAATCGCTTTCCAGGTTATGTTCTTGTAGAAATGGTCATGACAGATGAAGCTTGGTTTGTTGTTCGAAACACACCAAACGTTACAGGCTTCGTCGGATCTCACGGAAATAGATCAAAACCAACTCCATTATTGGAACAAGAAATCCGTGATATCTTGGTTTCTATGGGACAAACTGTACAAGAGTTTGATATTGATGTCGAAGTTGGTCAAACTGTACGTATTATTGATGGTGCTTTTGCAGACTATACTGGTAAGATTACAGAGATTGATAACAATAAAGTGAAGATGATTATCTCTATGTTTGGTAATGACACAGTTGCAGAAGTAAACCTAAACCAAATTGCAGAATTATAACCCTGAGAGAGGCGTGTCCTCTCTTTTTTGTGCAGTTGAGGCGGTAAAGGGTGCAGAATAGATGAAATGGCCCCAATTAGCTTCTTGATTTGATAGACTGTATCTAGAAAGGGGACAAGAATGCTTAAAAAAATGTATGAAGAAGTCAAAGGAATTGTATACAAGTGTAGAAATGAATACTACCTTCATTTATGGGAGCTATCGGATTGGGACCAAGAGGGAATGATTTGCTTACATGAATTGATCAGTAGAGAAGAAGGGCTGGTAGAAGATATTCCTCGTTTAAGGAAATATTTCAAAACCAAGTTCCGGAATCGGATTTTAGACCATATCCGTAAACAAGAAAGTCAAAAACGGAGATATGATAAAGAACCCTATGAAGAAGTAGGTGAGATTAGTCATCGTATCAGTGAGGGAGGTCTGTGGCTAGATGATTATTATCTCTTTCATGAAACATTGAAAAATTATAGAAAGAAACAAACAAAAGAACAACAAGAAGAGTTAGAACGCGTCTTAAGACATGAACGCTTCCGAGGGCGTCAAAGAGTATTAAGAGACTTACGTATTGTGTTTAAAGAGTTTGATATCCGTAGCCGGTAGGAAGCTATGCAAAAAAATGAAAAAAATAGAAAAAAGTAGTTGACAAAAACTAAAAAGGCTGTATAATAGTAAGAGTTAAAAATAACAACTCTGGTCCGTTGGTCAAGGGGTTAAGACACCGCCTTTTCACGGCGGTAACACGGGTTCGAATCCCGTACGGACTATGGTATGTTGCGGTTGAGGCACTTGATGAAAAAAGATTTAAAAAAGTT